>NZ_JBHLWY010000041.1:0-50803 GCF_042432615.1 Bhargavaea ullalensis | reverse complement strand
TTCACCCGACGGGGTCGGGATCCGAAAACAATTTTATCAGCGTTTTGCTGTTCAGTTTTCAAGGTTCATCTTTCGCCGCTCTGAAAGCGACTTCTCTATTATAGCGGCGCCTTTCCGGTGAGTCAACCCCTAATTTTCAAGGGTTTAAATCAGTTTGTCGGAGGCATTTGCCGTGCCGCCCTAAGCGACGTTTACTATCATAAGCGATTTATTTACCGGCGTCAACACCTTATTCAAAAAAACTTCCCCGTGTTTGAAACGGGGAGTGTCATGCATGCGGCGGACAGGGTTATTCCCTGCCTGCCGCCCGGTAATAACGATGGTCGATCCGTCCGTCCTTGGCCGGTTCCTGGACCGCATCTATATAGCCTTTCTCTATCAAGTATTCGATAAACACTTCAAGATCGGCCGAGTAGTTCCGCAGTTCCTCTTGCTCATGCAGCTCTTGAATTGTCCACACCGGCCGTTCGGACATCACGGAGACAATATGCCGCGCGCCGTCTTCCGTCCGGGAATGTATGAAGAATTCGCCGGCCAGGAAAAGCAGTTCAAGCCGCTTCTCTATCGGTTCGTCGCTCAGCACAAGCTCTTCGTACAGCTTATAGATCGCCGGCTCGATCTTTCTGACCTGCGACCAGACCGTCACTTCCGGGAACAGTCCGCTTTCGATGACCGAGAGGCGGGCCAGTCCGTGCAGCGAGCGGACGACATCATTGTAGGCGTCCAGATAGTTCTCCTGTTCAAAGAACATCCGTCCTTCCATGTAATGACGGATCAGCCGCGCGAACTCCAGCCCCATCTTAATCTGCCGTCCGTAAAACGGGAACTCCTTCATCTCCCGCTTGATTGTTTCTATATATTCATTGCGGTCGAACAGGATCCGTCCGAATAGGAGCCAGTCGACGATTTTCCGGTTTGTTCCGAGCAACAGCCACTTTTTCAGCTGTTTCTCCGAAACGACATGCATGGCTGCCTTCTCGGCTCCGTCGGTGTAATGCTTTGTATAGACGGGCCGCTCGGCATCTCTTGCAATAATGAGCAGGATGGCATCGAATGTATCGGTCACCGGGTCCAGCTTTTCTCTTTTTTCTATCAGAAGAACTGCCAGTGTATCCGGATCCCCCGCCCGTTCCTGATAGATCGGCCGCAGCAGATGCTCCATGGGATAATTCCTCCTTTTCACATGAGCAAATTCGACACGCCTGCCCCGATTCCTTCTTTCCTCTTTGAAAAACGACTGTATTGCCCAAATGTGCTATAGTATACGGGGACGCAGACTTGTTCTGCCAGGTTCCCGACAAAGGGAGGATATTCGGAATGAAGCCATATAAAAACAAAATCAACCGGATCCGTTCCTTCGCTCTTGCCCTGATCTTCATCGGATTTGTCATCATGTACTTCGGTATCTTCTTTAAGAAACATCCGATTGTCATGGTGATCTTCATGCTTCTCGGTCTCCTGAGCATCGTTGCCAGCACGGTCGTCTATTTCTGGATCGGCATGCTGTCGACAAAAGCGGTTCAGGTCGTCTGCCCGAACTGCGGCAAGCCGACGAAAGTGCTCGGCCGCGTGGACATGTGCATGCACTGCCGCGAGCCCCTCACGCTTGACCCGAATCTTGAAGGCAAAGAATTCGATGAATCCTACAACAAAAACCGGCCGGCACGCGAAGGCAAGTGACCATAAACAAAAACTCACGGGTTCCCGATCGGGAGCCCGTGAGTTTTTTCATGCCGGCGTCACTGAACCGGAACTTCCGTCTTTTTCGCAGTGCATTCCGGACAAGTGCCGTACACTTCCATGCGGTGCGTATCCACTTTGAACCCGGTGACGTGTGCAGCAAGATGCTCCACTTCATCGAGGCCGGGATAATGGAAATCGACAATCTTTCCGCAGTCATTGCAGATGATATGGTAGTGGTCATTCGTTACAAAGTCAAAGCGGCTCGATGAATCGCCGTAAGGCAGCTCCTTCACCAGCCCGGCTTCGCGGAAAACACGAAGGTTATTGTATACAGTGGCCACACTCATATTCGGGAACTTGTCCTCGAGTGCGCGGTAAATCTCGTCAGCGGTCGGATGGGACATTGATTCAACGAGAAATTCAAGAATTGCATGCCGTTGGGGAGTGATTCTGACACCCGTCGTCTTCAACGTATCCAGCGCTTCCTGAAGCACAGTTTCAGACATGGACATGCCCACCTCTTTTCATAAAGATTCCTTAATAATAATCGTTACAATCAGTTTATCGGAATCCGGGCATGTTTGTCAACGAAGCCGCGCCGCACGATTGGCTGCCTGTTTTTTCCGCTTCTTCAGCGGTCTCAAGAGTGCAGGATGTCTTCTTTGCCGCCGAGTTTCATGTTCACAAAGCGTGCCGCCACAAACAGAAAGTCGGACAAACGGTTCAGGTACGCGATGACGTCCGGGTTCACGTGGTTGCCCAGTGCGATCGCCGCCCGCTCCGCCCTCCTGACGACGGTCCGGGAGAAATGAAGGCCCGCAGCGGACGGATGGCCTCCGGGCAGGATGAAATTATGCAGCTCGGGCAGCCGGGCGTCATACTTGTCGATCCACTCCTCTAGTTGACGGATCTCCTTCGGTTCCAGTGTCCACTTCACTTCTTTTCCCTGCGGCGTGGCCAGTTCGGCGCCGACATGGAACAGGATGGTCTGGATTTGCCGGAAGATCTTGAGCAGCTCGTCCTTCTCCTCAAAATGCTCTCCGTGCAGGTGGGAAACACCGATGCCGATGGCGCTGTTCGCCTCGTCGCATGTGCCGTACGCCTCCACAAGCGGATCCGTTTTCTGCACCCTTTTCCCGTAGATGAGCGAAGTCGTCCCTTTATCCCCCGTTCTCGTATAGATCTTCATCATCAGTATCCCCTTTCGGTGTTGATGAGATTCTCCATTTCTTCCGGCTTACCCGCGAGCCAAAGTTTCATATTCGGAATAAAAATATCCAGTGACCGGTCCACGTACTTCCCGGAAAGCGAGGAAGCGTGCGGCGAGACCGTCACGTTATCCATCCCCCAGAACGGATGGTCTTCCGGCAGCGGTTCGATGTCAAACACATCGAGGACCGCTGCGGCCGGCCTGCCTTCATTAAGTGCATTGATGAGATCCTGTTCCTCATACAAATCGCCGCGGCCGAAGTTCAGAAATACGGCGGTGTCTTTCATCGCACCGAAGTGTTCTTTTTTCAGGAGCCCGCGGGTCTCCGGCGTGCTCGGAAGAACCGAAACGACAAAGTCCATTCCGGGAAGTGCTTCCAGCAGGCCGTCGAATGAAAGCATCTCATCCATATAATCGGCTTTCCGTCCCGAGCGGTTGCACCCATATGTCTTCACGCCGAATGCCTGAAGCAGGCGGCCGGCTTCCCCGCCGATGGCCCCCGGTCCAAGAATAAGCGCATTGGATCCGCGGACTTCCTTTCCGCCGATTTTCTTGTTCCATTCCGCCCGCGCCTGCTGTTCATAAATCTTTTTCAGGCCCCGCTTATAAGAAAGGATATGTGCGAGGATCGACTCGGCCATCGGCGTCTTGTGGATCCCCCTCACGTTCGTCACCGTCAGATCCCGCCTGGCAATCGCATCCTGTGGAAGTTGCTCCAGTCCTGCCGATGCCACCATGAGCCACTTGAGCCCTTTCGCTTTTTCGATGTGCGCTTCGTCCAGGTCGGCCCCGTACGTGACGATCACTTCGCTCGTCTCAAGCGCCGCCGCGTCATCGGGCTTTCGGTCGAACAGGAAATTCACATCCGGGAATTCCTCCTTCAACCGCTGTTCATGATGTTCCTTTACCGGAAATAGAAATAGTACGTCCATGTCGTTTTCCCCCTTCAACAGTGTGTCAGTTCTCAGTCAGTTCTTTCAGTTCTTCCAGCGCCTCTTCCACATGGCCCTTGACACTCACTTTCCGCCATTCCTTCACAACCGTGCCCGTCGGATCAATCAGGAATGTCGACCGCTCGATCCCCATGTACTCGCGGCCGAAATTCTTTTTCAGCTTCCAGACACCGTATGCTTCCGCGGCTTCGTGATCTTCATCCACAAGCAGGCGGAACGGCAGTCCGTGCTTGTCGATGAACTTTTCGTGCGATGCCGCACTGTCCGGGCTGACGCCGAGGATGACGGCGTTCAGCTTCTCGAACTCTTCGTTTCTGTCACGGAAATCGCATGCCTGCGTCGTACAGCCCGGCGTCTGGTCTTTCGGATAGAAATAAAGCACAACATAGCTTTTCCCTTTAAAGTCTTCGAGCGAAACCGTGCTTCCGTCTTTGTCCTTCAGTGCGAACCCGGGGGCGCTGAGCCCTTCAAGCGTTTTCTCCACCACTGATCCCCTCCTGTTTTCTTCATCGTACCGGAGCAGTCCCGGCGTGACAATTCTTTTGGTGTTCCGGGCTTTCATTGACTACAATGGAGGATGGACATCATGAACGGAGGGATTCTCTTGGAGAGAACAAGATCAGAAGAAATCTACAGCGAAGCGCTTGAGCATATTGTCGGTGGCGTCAACAGTCCTTCGCGGGCCTACAAGGCGGTCGGCGGCGGAGCCCCGACGGTCATGGAACGCGCGGAAGGCGCATACTTCTGGGATGTGGACGGCAACAAATACATCGACTATCTCGCCGCGTACGGCCCGATCATCACCGGCCATGCGCACCCGCATATTACAAAAGCGATCCGGCATGCAGCCGAAACCGGCGTCCTTTACGGCACGCCGACCCGACACGAAGTGACGTTTGCCGAGATGCTGAAGGAAGCGATCCACTCGCTCGACAAAGTCCGCTTCACGAACTCGGGAACTGAATCGGTCATGTCGACGATCCGGGTTGCCCGCGCTTATACCGGGCGGACGAAAGTGCTGAAATTCGCCGGGTGCTACCACGGCCATTCGGATCTCGTGCTCGTTGCGGCAGGATCGGGGCCGGCAACACTCGGCACGCCGGATTCTGCCGGCGTACCGAAGTCGATCGCGCAGGAAGTGATCACCATCCCGTTCAATGATGTCGAGGCATACCGTTCGGCGATGGACCGCTGGGGCGATGAGCTGGCGGCCGTTCTCGTCGAGCCGATCGTCGGCAACTTCGGGATCGTCGAACCGAATGAAGGGTTCCTGCCGATCGTCCATGATCTGGCGAAGGAACACGGTGCCCTGATCATCTACGACGAAGTCATCACGGCGTTCCGCTTCCATTACGGCGGCGCCCAGGATCTTCTCGGACTTACGCCGGATCTGACTGCGCTCGGCAAGATCATCGGCGGCGGCCTGCCGATCGGCGCTTACGGCGGACGCAAGGAAATCATGGACGAAGTCGCCCCGCTCGGCCCCGCCTACCAGGCCGGGACGATGGCCGGAAACCCGGCTTCGATGCAGTCCGGGATCGCCTGCCTCGAGGTGCTTCAAGAGCCGGGCGTCTATGAAGAGCTGGACCGGCTCGGCGCAATCCTAGAAGACGGCCTGCTTTCCTCGGCGGAAAAGCACGGCATCGACATAACGATCAACCGCCTGAAGGGTGCGCTCACCGTCTTCTTCACGAAGGAGAAAGTGGAAAACTACAAACAGGCCGAAAACAGCGACGGCGAACAGTTTGCCCGGTTCTTCCGGCTCATGCTCGAACGCGGCATCAACCTGGCTCCTTCAAAATATGAAGCCTGGTTCCTGACGACGGCCCATACCGAAGACGATATCCGCCGGACGCTTGAAGCAGCGGACGATTCGTTTGCGGAAATGAAGCGCGGCTGATTCAGGGCGCGCGGTCCGGCGTATTGATTTGAGTGCCGCTGTTCGGGTAAAGTATGGAAAACAAGCATTTCGCACGGAAAGGAAAATGGATGCATGAAACTTGGCGCACGAATTTTGAAAACGGGTGTCGCCATCGTCCTGGCACTGTTTCTCGCCCAGACCCTCCATCTGCCGACCCCGCTTTTCGCGGGGATTGCGGCGATCTTCGCCATTCAGCCGTCGATCTACCGGTCATACCGGACCATCGTGCAGCAAGTGCAGGGCAACGTCATCGGGGCGGTCGTCGCCTTCGTGTTCGCCCTGATTTTCGGCGATCATCTGGTCGGTGTCGGCTTTGCAGCTGTCGTGATCATCGCGATCATGCTGAAGTTCAAGCTGGAGAATGCCATCACGCTCGCACTAGTCATGATGATCGGGATTATGGAACTCCCGGGAAACCAGGACTTTTATATGTATGCCGGCCTTCGCTTCTTCACGATGCTGACCGGGATCCTCGCCGCCTTTCTGGTGAATATGCTGTTCCTGCCGCCGAAGTACGAAACGAAGCTGTTCCAGGCCATCCAGTCCACGGAAGATGAGATCATCCGGTGGACCCGCCTTGCCGGCCGGCAGGCATCCGAACATTCGGCCACCCAGAAGGCGCTGAAGAAGATTGACGGCCATTATAAAAACATCGACCTGCTGTATTCGCTGTTCAAGGAAGAACGCGGTTATACAAAGCGCTTCATTCATCAGAAAGCCCGAAAGCTCGTCATCTACCGCCAGATGATCCAGACGTCCAAAAGCGGCTATGATGTGCTCAAGCGGCTGCATCAGTACGAAAATGAACTGATCACCCTGCCGCCGCACTTCCGGATGATGATCCAGGAGCGTCTTGACGAGCTGCTCACCTATCACGAACAGATCCTGCTCAAGTTCGCAGGGAAGCTGAAGGATGAACGGATGTCCCGCTCCGGCATGGACTCCTCGCTCAGCCGGCAGGACGTGATGGACATCTTTGTGAAGGAAGTTGCCGTCACAAAAGAGGAAGAGGAATTTTCCGCTTACCACCTGCTTCATCTATTGAGCTCGATCCTCCGGTACGAGGAGCAACTGGAGCAGCTCGACCGGCTGATTGTCGGGTACGTGAAACGGCACGGGGCGGAAATGGATGAGCGGCTGCGGGAAGATGCGTATTGAATGAGCGTGCCGGCTTCACTTGCTGCACAATGGAAAACGCGGAACGGGTTTGATCGCCCGTTCCGCGTTTTTTCGTTTCTTAGTTTTTCATTCTCGGGTCGAGGGCGTCGCGGAGCCCGTCGCCCATCAGGTTGAAGCCGAGCACCGTCAGCATGATCGCCAGTCCCGGGAAAATCATCGTCCACGGGGCATCGCGAAGGTAATTGCGGGCGTCGGCGAGCATTTTGCCCCACTCAGGCGCCGGCGCCTGAGCACCCAAGCCGAGGAAACCGAGCGCCGCCGCTTCAAGGATGGCGGTCGCAACGGCGAGCGTCCCCTGAACGATGACCGGTGCCATCGAGTTTGGCAGGATGTGGGAGAACAAGATCCGGGCGTCTTTCATCCCGATCCCCTTCGCAGCCATAATGTACTCATCCTGCTTGATGCTGAGCACCTTGGAGCGGATGAGCCGGCCAAAGTTCGGTACATTGATGACCGCGATGGCGATCAGCGCGTTGCGCAGGGACGGTCCGAGCACCGAGACGATGGCGATGGCGAGCAGAATCGACGGGAAGGCGAGCATGATGTCGAACAGCCGGGAGATGATCGTATCGACCCAGCGGCCGTAGTAGCCCGCAATGATGCCGAGCGCGCTGCCGACGACGACCGATCCGATAACCGAGAAAAATCCGACCGTGAGCGAGATCCGGGCACCGTGGATGACCCGGGAAAGGATGTCCCGGCCGAAGTCATCAGTGCCGAACCAGTGGGCGGATGACGGCGCCATCAGCCGCTCGGTCACATCCTGGTCATTGATCCCTTCAGGTGCAATCAGCGGTCCGACAATCGCCAGCGCGACGAAGAAGAGAACGATGAAGGCGCCCGCGAGCGCCGCCTTGCTTTTCTTGAAGCCCGTCCAGGCTTCGCGCCACGGGCCGGCCGCCTTTTCTTCCGGAATGTCCGGGGTCTGGTTGGTCGTGAGTTGGGTCATGGCCGTTGTCCCTCCTTCAGTCGTATTTGATGCGCGGGTCGACGACGCTGTAGAGCACATCGACAAGCAGATTGATCATGACGAAAATGAATGCGACGACGAGAATGCCGGACTGGACGACGGGATAATCGCGGAATCCGATGGCGTCATAGATATAGCGTCCGATGCCCGGCCAGCCGAAGATCGTCTCGGTCAGGATCGCGCCGCCGAGCAGCATGCCCATCTGAAGTCCGATGACCGTCAAAACCGGGATGATTGCGTTCTTCAGCGCATGCTTGTACACGACAATCGACATTTTCTGCCCTTTCGACCGGGCCGTTCTCACGAAATCAGAACGCATCACTTCAAGCATGCTGGAGCGGGTCATCCGGGCGATGATCGCCATCGGGATCGTCGCAAGCGCGATGCCCGGCAGGATCAGGTGCCGGAGAACCTGGCCGAGCTGGTCGAACCTGCCCTGGATGAGCGTATCGATCACGTACAGTCCGGTGATCGCATGGACCGGATTCCTCACGTCCTCACGTCCGGTCGTCGGCAGGAGATCCAGCTCGATGCCGAACGCCCACTGTTCCATCAGTCCGAGCCAGAATATCGGCACGGACACCCCGACGAGTGCCAGGATCATCGCCGTGTAGTCGAACCAGGAATTCTGGAACCAGGCGGAGATGATGCCCGCATTCACGCCGATGACGATCGCGATGATCATCGCGAAGATCGCCAGCTCGGCCGTCGCCGCCAGATACGGCCACAGTTCGTCCGCGACCGGCGAGCGGGTGCGCAGCGATTCGCCGAGGTCCCCCCGGAAGATGTTCATGAGAAACTCAAAGTACTGTGTGTACCACGGCTGATCCAGGCCGAGCTTGGCTTCCAGTGCGGCAACCGCCTCCTTGGACGCCTGCTGGCCGAGGATGACCTGTGCGGGATTTCCCGGGATGGCCCGGATGATCATGAAGACGATGAACGTCATGCCGAGCAGGACCGGGATGAGCTGCAGCAGCCGTTTTCCGATGTATTGGAGCATTTGAACCACTCCCCGAGTTCAGTTTGCCGTTTCTTTATTTCGAAATTGAAAAGGGGAGGACGGCCGTGCCGCCTCCCCTCCTCCATCACTTGAAGTCCACGTTGGACAGAATGTCAGAACCGGTCGGATGTGCCTTGAAGCCGGTGATGTCGGCCGCTCCGCCGAGAAGCGGGATCGAGTGGGCAAGCGGGACCCAAGGGGCGTCCTCGTGGATGATTTCCTGCGCCTTGGCATACAGTTCGTTCCGCTTGTCTTCGTCCACTTCCGTCTGTGCTTCGATCAGGATGTCATGGAGTTCGGCATTGTCGTAATAGGTGTAGTTGTTGCTGCCGATGTTGTCGCCGTCAAGGAGCGCGTAGATGAAGTTGTCCGCATCCCCGTTGTCTCCCGTCCATCCGAGTAGAAGGCATCGGCTTCGCCCTTGCTCGCCTTTTCCAGGTAAGTGGCCCACTCATACGTGACGATGTTCGCCGTCACGCCGATGTCTGCCAGGTTCTTCTGGATGACTTCTGCGACTTTCTGGCCGTCCGGCATATACGGGCGCGGAACCGGCATCGCCCACAGATCCATTTCGAAGCCGTCCGGGTATCCAGCCTCGGCAAGAAGTTCCTTCGCTTTTTCAGGATCAAAGTCATAGCCTTCGATGGCATCGTTGTAGCCGGAGACCGATGGCGGGATCGGGTTCTTCGCCATTTCTGCGGCACCTTCGAAGAATGCATCGATGATCGCCTGCTTGTCGATCGCATGGTTGAACGCCTGGCGGACTTTCTCGTCGCCGAACGGCTCGCGCGTGACCGTCATGCCGAGGTAGCCGATGTTCATCGACGGACGCTCGAACAGCTGCAGCTTGTCATCGTTTTCGATCGTGTCCGAGTCGGACGGATTTATGCCGTCGGCAAGATCGATGTCCCCTTTGATGAGTGCGTTCAGGCGGGCCGCGTTGTCAGGAATCGAACGGAAGATGACGCGGTCCAGCTTCGGCAGGCCGTCTTTCCAGTAGTCTTCGTTCTTCTCGATCGTGATGGAATCGTTGCGCTTCCACTCGACGAACTTGAACGGTCCCGTGCCGACCGGGTTGTCTCCGAACTTGTCGCCGTCTTTTTCAAAAGCGGTCGGGCTTGCGATCCCGAACATCGTCATCGCGATATTTTTCAGGAACGGTGCCTGCGGGCGCTTCAGCTTGAAGACGACCGTGCTGTCACCGTCCGCGGTCACCGATTCGATCACATGGCCTTCGTCTCCCTTGAAACCGCCGAACATCGACTGGTAGTAAGGGAATGTGTCCGCGTCTCCGTTTGCCCAGCGCTCGAAGTTCTTCACGACAGCCTCTGCGTTGAAGTCGGTCCCGTCGTGGAACTTGATCCCTTCCTCAAGCTGGAATGTGTAAGTGAGCCCGTCTTCGGACGCTTCCCATTCCTTTGCAAGACCCGGATTGATCGTCGTGTCCTGTTCTCCGAAATTCAGGAGCGTTTCAAAGATGTTGGCAGCCACTTTCATGGATTCGCCGTCCGTCACGGCTGACGGGTCCAGAGATACGGAATCACCGCCTCGCCCGAAGACGAGTGTTTTATTTCCCCCGCTTGAGCCGCCGTCACCGCTGCTTCCTCCGTCGCCGCTGCCGCTGTCGCCCGATGAGCAGGCGGCGAGCATCATGGAAACGGTGAGCAGGACGATGAGCGACCATAATTTCCCCTTTTTCAAATTGACCCCTCCGTCACAAGTTTTTTATCATCATTGCCGGCTGTTTCCTCCGTGTAGAGGTGGCAGGCGACAGAATGACCGGTATCTGTTTGTTGCAGTACGGGCACCTTTTCCGTGCAGATCTCCATGCGGAACGGGCAGCGCGTATGGAACGGACAGCCGGACGGCGGATTTGCCGGACTCGGGATGTCTCCTTCAAGCACGATCTGTTCGCGCTCGAACCCCGGATCGGGAATCGGAACAGCCGAAAGCAGGGCCTGCGTGTAGGGATGGAGCGGCTTGTCGTAGAGCGCCTCGCTGTCCGCTATTTCCACAAGCCGGCCAAGGTACATGACGCCGACGCGGTCGCTGATGTGGCGGACGACGCCGAGGTCATGGGCAATGAAAATGTAGGTCAGGCCGAATTCCCGCTGGAGGTCCTGCATCAGGTTCAGCACCTGGGACTGGATCGATACGTCGAGCGCCGACACCGGTTCATCCGCGATGATGAGCTTCGGATTCGTCATGAGCGCGCGGGCGATGCCGATCCGCTGGCGCTGTCCCCCGCTGAACTGGTGCGGATAGCGTGAGGCATGATAGCCGCTCAAACCGACGATTTCCAGGAACTCCCGGACCTTCTTTTTGCGCTCGGCGGCACTTTTCACGCCGTGGACGATGAGCGGCTCCTCGAGGATCTTGCCGACGGTATGGCGCGGATTGAGCGATGCGAACGGATCCTGGAACACCATCTGGATGTCCCGCCGGGTTTTCCTCATCTCTTCCGGCGGGAGTCCTGTCAGTTCCTTGCCGTCAAATTCGATTTTGCCCTCCGTCGGCTCCAGCAGCCGCATGAGCATCCGGCCGGTCGTGGACTTGCCGCAGCCCGATTCGCCGACGATGCCGAGCGTTTCCCCCGGATGCACCTCGAAGCTAACCCCGTCGACCGCTTTGATGTGGCCCTTCACCCGTCCGAGCGCCCCTTTTTTCACCGGGAAGTATTTTTTGAGTCCTTCAACCTTCAACAAGGGCCCCGTCATGTGCGGCCGCCTCCTTTCCGTCACGCAGAAAGCAGCGTGCAAAATGGTCCGGCTGCGTGACGTACAGTGCCGGGTCCTCCGACGTGCACCGGTCGAACCGGTACGGACAGCGAGCGGCAAACCGGCAGCCGTGTCGGATCGAGCCGGGGCGCGGGACGTTTCCCGGGATCGGCTCGAGCCGCTCCTGCTTGAACCGCATGTCCGGAACCGATTTCAGCAGCCCTTCCGTGTACGGATGCTGCGGATGGCCGAAGATCTGTTCGACCGGTCCCTCTTCCACAACTTGGCCGGCATACATGACAATGACCCGCTCGCACGTTTCCGCGACGACGCCGAGGTCATGCGTAATGAGCAGGACGGCTGTGTTCAGGCGCTCGTTCAGTTCCTTCATCAATTTCAGGATCTGCGCCTGGATCGTCACGTCAAGCGCCGTCGTCGGCTCATCCGCGATCAAGACATTCGGCTCACAGACGAGCGCCATCGCAATCATCACCCGCTGCCGCATTCCGCCCGAAAGCTGGTGAGGGTACTCATCCATGATTTCCGTTACACGGGGCAGGCCGACGAGCCTGAGCATTTCCTCCGCCCGCTCCCGGGCCTTCCGCTTCCCGAGTTTCGTATGGATGAGCAGCGCCTCGGTCATCTGGTTGCCGATTGTAAACAGCGGATTGAGCGAGGTCATCGGCTCCTGGAAAATCATCGCAATGTCGTTCCCGCGGACTTTCCGCATCTGGCTTTCTTTCAGCTTCGTCAGATCGCGGTCCCCGTACAGGATTTCCCCGCCGGTGATCTTGCCGGGCGGGCTCGGCACCAGTCCCATGATGGAAAGGGACGTGACACTTTTTCCGCAGCCCGACTCCCCGACAATGCCGAGGACCTCTCCCTCATGCAAATCAAAACTGATGCCATCCACTGCCGGAACGACGCCCCCGTCCGTGAAAAAGGACGTCCGGAGTTCATTGACGCTGAGCACTTTCCGTTTGCCGCCCATGCCGTTCCCCCTTCTCTCTATCTTCACTATTCTGACTATTATGCGTTCTCTTATTATACAAATGATATACAGATATGCAAGCGCATTCAGGAAGGTCATACCTCTTACAAGTGGGGGGCTCGCGGGGAGCAGGGTTTAGGGTGGATGGGGTTGGATTTCGGAGCATGGCGTGTGCTCTCGGAGTATGGGACTGAATATCGGAGTATGGCGCGTGCTTTCGGAGTATGGGACTGGATATCGGAGTATGGCGTGTGCTTTCGGAGTATGGGACTGAATATCGGAGTATGGCGCGTGTTTTCGGAGTATGGAACTGGATATCGGAGTATGGCGAGTGCTTTCGGAGTATGGGACTGAATATCGGAGTATGGCGAGTGTTTTCGGAGTATGGAACTGAATATCGGAGCATGGCGCGTATTTTCGGAGTATGGCACGTTCGCTTTCCAGAGTAAGGACTTCGCTCCGCTTGACGGTGAACGGTCTGTGATATTTTTCTCGAAATGAGAAGAAATCAGCGGGAAAGAGTCGAAAGATTTGCAGCGCACAGCCCGGGGAAGGTGAGTGGAATCATAAGGGCAGTGAGTGAGCGCGTTCATTGCCCGAGTGGAATCGTAGAGGCCGTGAGTGAGCGCGTTGATTGTGCGAGTGGGATCATAGGGGCTTTTCTCCCCTCACTTCCCTCCCTTCAATTAAAAAAGCCATGCGGCAGCCGGATTCCGGCCTTCGCATGGCTTTCATTGATTCTTTTTCCGTTTTACACTTCCGGCACGTCGAGTTCCTGGACGAGGAACAGGTCGTGGTAAATGCCGCCGGATTCAAGCAGTTCGGTGTGGGTTCCGTTTTCTTTCAGTTCGCCGTGGTCGATGACGAAGATGTTGTCGGCGTGGGTGATCGTCGACAGCCGGTGGGCGACGACGATGGTGGTCCGGTCGTGTGCCAGGCGGTCGAGCGATTCCTGGATGAGGGCTTCGCTCTCGAGGTCGAGTGCCGATGTCGCTTCGTCCAGGATGAGGATCGGCGGGTTTTTCAGGAACACCCGGGCAATCGCGATCCGCTGCTTTTGGCCGCCCGATAGTTTGACGCCGCGCTCGCCGACTTCGGTGTCGTAGCCGTACGGCAGGCTCATGATGAAGTCGTGGGCATTTGCCGCCTTTGCCGCCGCGATGACTTCTTCGTCTGTCGCGTCCGGCTTGCCCATCAGGATGTTCGACCGCACGCTGGAGCTGAACAGCAGGTTGTCTTGCAGAACGATCCCGATGTTGCGCCGCAGTGATTCGATATTCACGTCTCGCACGTCCAGGTCGTCGATCAGGACTGCGCCGCCGGTCACGTCATAAAAACGCGGGATCAGGCTGATGATCGTGGATTTCCCGCCGCCGCTCATGCCGACGAACGCGACTGTTTCCCCGGGGTTGACCGTGAAGCTCATGTCGTCGAGGACCGGTGATTCTTCCGGTTCGTAGCTGAAACTCACATTGCGGAATTCCAGCTTTCCGGCCGCCTCGGGCATCTCGATGGCACCCGGTTTGTCGGTGATGTCGTAAGGAGCGTCCATGAGTTCGTATACCCGGTCCATCGAGGCCACCGCCTGGGTGAGCGTTGTCGAAGAATTCACAAGCCGGCGGAGCGGATTGTACAGCCGGTCGATGTAGGCGACGAAAGCCACCATCGTCCCGACGGACAGGCTTCCTCCGATCACATGCCAGCCGGCGTAGCCGATGACGAGAAGCGGGGCAACGTCGGTGATCGTATTCACGACGGCGAATGCCTTGGCGTTCCACTTTGTATGCGCGATCGCCGCATCCAGGAACTCGCCGTTCGTCTCATCGAACAGTGCCTTCTCCCGCTTTTCAAGGGCAAAACTTTTAATGACGCTCATGCCGGACACCCGTTCATGCAGATAGCTCTGCACGTTCGCCAGCTTCTGCGATCGGGTCCGGGTCAGTTCTCGCAGCCTGCCGAAGAAATGCTTCACGCTCCAGGCGTAAAACGGGAAGGCAAGCAGCGTGACGATCGTCAGCTTCACGTCCATCGTCAGCATGATGCCGACCGCAATCAAAATTGTCGCAAGATCAAGCCAGACATTCATGAGCCCGATCATGACGAAGTTCTTCGTCTGCTCGACGTCATTGATCACCCGGGAGATGACTTCCCCGGCGCGTGTATTGGAATAGTATTTGAGGCTGAGTTTTTGGAGATGGTCGTAGATCTGGCTGCGGATGTCGAATAGGATTTTATTTGACGTGTACTGTGCGTAGTACTGCCGGAAGTACTCGACCGGCGGGCGCAGCAGGAAAAACAAGAGCGTCGTGCCGCCGAGCCACCAGACGAGCTGCTGTTTTTTCTCGGCTGCACTCAAGATATCGGATCCGATGATGTCATCGATGACAATCTTGATCAAATAAGGAATGAACAGTGGAATGGCGAACTTCACGATTCCGATGATCAAAGTGAGGGCAATCATCCAGCCGTACGGGCGGACAAATTGCATATAGCGTCTCATGCTGCCCAGTGTGCATCATCCTTTCGTAAACAATCAAACAATGGAACAGCCCGCCCGTGGGGGGGCAGGCTGTCAATTCCGGGTCTGGAACTGCTTGTGGAATTCATAGCGGGACGTCCATACATCGATGAAGTCGGGCGCGAACGGTCCCCGGCGCTGCTTGATCCAGCCGATCAGCTTGTCGACGTTTCGTTTCAGGATCTTGTCAATGACGTCCGGATACTTCATCAGCTCCTTGTGTTCCTCATATTCGTCCTCATCGAGGAGATTATAGGACATGTCGGGGAAGACTTTCACATCCAGGTCATAGTCGATGTACTTCACCATCTTGTTGTCGTAGACGAACGGGGAGCTCATGTTGCAGTAGTAATACACTCCGTCGTCCCTCAGCATGCAGATGATGTTGAACCAGTGCTCCGCGTGGAAATAAACGATCGACGGTTCGCGCGTGAGCCACGTTCGCCCGTCCGACTCGATGACGAGCGTCCGTTCATTTGCACCGATGATGATGTTTTTCGTCCCTTTCAGCACCGTCGTTTCCTGCCACACCCGGTGGATCTTTCCATCGTGCTTGTAGCTGTGGATCTGGACTTTTTCTCCTTCTTTCGGGATTGCCATCATATCAACCCCCCTTGCAAGACGGCGGTTCGGATTATTTGTTATCTTGTCATTATATCAATGAACCGCGCAAAGAGAAATCAAAAAGACCGGAGGGGCAAGAGCCCCTCCGGCTGGTGGTTAAAATCCATTCCGTTATTTGTTGTTCCGGTTCCCGCGGAAGGATGCCTGCTGCTTGTTTTGCTCAGCCTGCTGGTTCTGGCGGCGGACTTGCTGCACGTCCGTTTCAGATCCGTATTCCTCGCCTCGAATCTGCTTTCGGACTTGCTGAATGTCCGTCTCAGTTCCAAACTCCTCGCGTTGCAGCTGATCGTTGTTGCGGTTGTTGTTCCGCTCGTTACGATTGTTCCGCTCGTTGCGGTTGCGCTGCTGGTCGTTGTTCTTCGTCATGGATTTCTCACCTCCGTGCTCATTATGGTGTGCACGGCGCGTTTTTTTATTCACTTGGAAAAATTTGATCAAAATATGACCCATTTCGGCTTTCTGACGGCCTTTCTTAACATTCGCCCCATCTTCACTCCCCAATCACTGCATCCCGCACTTTTTTCGTCGGGTTCGGCAGGGTCAGCGAGCCGATTTCCTCCGGAAGGAACCAGCCGCTCCGCGCGGCAGGTGTTCCGTCATCATCGGCTGCGGCTGCAAAGGCCGCAACTTCCCAGATCCGGTGCGTGAACACATGCTTGAACCGGACGGTTTCTTGCAATGGACCCAGCTCGAGGCCGTGACGGCCGGCAATCTCCCGGGCCGCTTCATCGGGATCTGCGGTTTCCGCAGCAGGGAATTCCCACATGCCCGCGAGCAATCCCTCATCCGGACGTCGTTCGAGCAGCCAGCGTCCGGATCGGTTTTTCACCGCGATGACCGTCCTCGGCACGGTTTCCTGCTTTTTCTTTTTCGACTTCACGGGAAGCTCCTCTTCACGCCCTTCATGGTAGGCGGCACACCAGTCCCGGACGGGGCAGAGCAGGCATTTCGGCCGGGTCGGCGTGCAGACGGTTGCGCCGAGCTCCATCAACCCCTGGTTGAACGAAGAAGGATCTTCCCGGTCGATCAGGTCCATGACCGCTTCTTCGAATATTTTCCTTGTTTTCGGTTTGACGATGTCGTCTTCAATGAGCAGCACCCTCGACAGAACGCGCATAACGTTGCCGTCCACCGCCGGCGCGGGGATGCCGTAGGCGATGCTCATGACGGCACCGGCCGTATACGGTCCGACACCTTTTAATTTCATGAATCTAACGGGGTCCGCCGGAACTTCGCCGTAAGTTTCGAACGCCTCGCGGACGCCAGACTGGAGGTTGCGGACGCGCGAGTAATATCCGAGCCCTTCCCAGTTCTTCATTAACTCCTCTTCCGGCGCGTAGGCGAGGTCTTCCATTTTCGGATAACGCTCCGTGAACCGCAGATAATACGGAATGACCGTATCCACACGCGTCTGCTGGAGCATCACTTCAGAAATCCAGATCCAGTATGGGTTGCTTGTGCGGCGCCACGGCAGGTCCCGGCACTCCCGCCGGTACCAGTTCGTCAGCGCATCGCAAAATTGAATTTTCCAATCGTTTGAACGCACTGTTTTCCTCCTGTTGTGTTACGATTAGGCAAAGCTTCTTGGGGTATATAATTGTGTACCGGCCCTGCATCCGCGAAGGGCCATTTGAGAGGGGTGAAACGCCATGGATACCGGCACCCATATCGTCATGGGGCTCGCGCTTTGCGGGCTGGCCCATGCAGATCCGCTCGTGGCGGAGCATACGGCTTCCGCGTCGGTCATCTATGCCGGACTCATGCTCGGTTCCCAGGCGCCGGACGTCGACACGGTCCTGAAACTCCGGAACAATGCGGTCTACATCCGCAATCACCGGGGATTCACCCATTCCATACCGATGATGCTCGCCTGGCCGCTCATCATTTCCGTCCCGCTCGCGCTCATCGTACCGGAGTCAGATTTTCTCCATCTCTGGCTGTGGACGCAGCTGGCGGTTTTCCTGCATGTGTTCGTCGATATTTTCAATTCATACGGGACGCAGGCATTGCGCCCGTTTTCAGACCGCTGGGTGGCGCTCGGCGTCATCAATACATTCGACCCGTACATTTTCGGGGCGCATGTCTTGGCGCTGCTGGCCTGGCTTCTCGGTGCCGAGCCGGTTAAAACGATGCTCATCTTGTACGCAATCCTTTTCGTTTATTATGTGGTCCGGTTTGCCGTCCAGTCGGCGGTCCGCAGTGCGGTGAAGCGCACGATCCCCGACTCCGAGGAGATCATCATCGCGCCGACGATGAGGTTCTTCCAGTGGCGGATCGCCGCCTGTTCGGGCACCCATCATTACGTCGGGCGTGCGTATGGCCGGTCCGTTACGATCTATGATAAGTTCCGCCGCCGGGAAATCCCGGACAACGAACTTGTCCGCACCGCCTTCAAGGATCAGAACATGCGGGCGTTCCTGAGCTTCTCGCCGATCTACAGGTGGGAAATCACGGATCTCGGTTCCGTCTGCGAAGTGCGCCTGATCGATCTGCGCTACCGCAGCAAGGAATACTATCCGTTCGTGGCGGTCGCGCACATCGATGACCGCATGCGCATCCGCAATTCCTACACCGGATGGATCTTCAGCGAAGACAAGCTGAGGAAAAAGCTTCATTTTGCACACGAAGAAGGTTGACCAACGAGAACCGCCGGACCGACATGGCCCGGCGGTTCTTTGCGCGCTCAGCTGAGCGGCCCTTCCTCATCCAAAAGGGCGGCAATCTTCGGGTTGGTCGCCTTGAACTCGTCGAGCCGGCTGCCGTACGCATCGATCCACCGATTGACCATGGCCGCCGTCTGCTCGTCTTCGATCATCCCGTATCCGGCCCGGGCGTAGGAAGACTCGATGTCCGACACAAGCAGTTCGATCCAGGTTCTGGCACGGCCTGCCGCAAGGCTCCCGTTTTCCTCCATCAGCCGGACGGCCAGTGATTCCATCAGGTCAGGACTCATGACTTCACTTCCCCTTCTTCAGATTTTCGAGCATGGAAATCGGCAGCGCCTCAAGTTCCGCTTCGCCTCCGAGCCGGTAGCCCCAGGCGAACCGGCCTTTCAGATAGTCGACTTTGAAGAAGTTCCCTTCGTCTCCGAGAATCCGGTACACTTCCCCGGGCTCGATCGTGGACGGATCGATCAGGTAGGCCATCGCCATGACGGCTTTTCGCTCATAGACGGCGAATTCATTGACGATGCCAAGCTGTTCGGCTTTTCTCGCCTTTTCCTTGAGCCGGGCGATCTCCGTTTTGAGTTCATGCTCGGTCATTTCGCTGTAGCTTTTTTCATTCATTGCTCTTCTGCCTCTCTTTCTTCGATGAACCGGTTGATCCGTTCAGCCGGAATCCCTCTCTGGTACATCGCCTGCTTGACCCGGCGGCGGCGTTCCGCTCCGGTATGTTTTCCGCTGTATGTCCGCCAGGCCTTTTCGCCCCACTTTTCGGTGAGGGCATCCCATTCATCTTCCCCGGGCTCAAGGCTTTCTTCAATCCGGCCGATGACCGTGTTGATGACGTCGCGGCCATAGCCTTTTCTCATGAGGGACTCCTGGATTTTCTGCTTCAGTTGCTGAGGCGTCCGGCCGCCGCTTCTGACGGCCATTTTCTCTGCCAGTTCTTCTGCGAGCCGCAATTGTTCTTCCTCGGAGAATGAAGCCATCGCCTCTTCCTGGAGCTCTCGGGAAATCCCTTTCCTTTGAAGTTCCTGGCGGATGGCTGCGGGGCCTTTTTTCGCAGTGCGCTTGCGTGTTTCAAGCAATGCCCTGGAAAACGATTCATCATCAAGAAACCCCTGTTCGCGCAGCTTGACGATCGCTTCAAGCGCCACCGCTTCTCCGTAGCCGGACGAAAGCAGCTTCTCTTTCACTTCGTGTTCGCTCCGCATCCGGAAACCGAGAAAGTGGATCGCTTTATTGTAGGCTTTCCTCACTTCATCTCCGTAGATGATTTCATCAATTTCCCAGTCGTCGAGCACTTTCCCCTTCATGAGGCCGAACCGGATCAGAATCTGCTCGTCCGCGCTGAATGCATACTTGCCGTCCAAGAAGATATTATATCGTTCGTCATTGTTCTTCTGCAGGGCGATTTTCGTAATTTCGGGCAAGCCTTCCACCTCCCGTCCTGTTCTACCATTATACCTGTTCCGAGCGGCTCCTACACGCCAGGCGAGCCCGGTGACGCTGGAACGGGTATACTCATAGAAAATGGAGGGATGCGCATGAAAATCGCCATCACCGGCGGCACGGGTTTTCTCGGACGGACGCTCGTCCGGCTTCTTCAGGAAACCGGCCATGAACCGGTCATTTTGACCCGGAATCCGGAAAATAGCAATCGGGATGTTCAACAGGTCGGCTACCTGCACAGGGACAGCCGGCCTGAATCGGAACTTGGGACCGTGGATGCAATCGTCAACCTGGCCGGAACATCGATCAACGACGGCCGCTGGACGGAGGAACGCAAAGCCGCCATTCTGGAAAGCCGGATCCGCACGACTTCTGAAGTATTGCGCATCATCCGGGCGCTCCCGGAAAAACCGAAAGTGCTCGTCAATGCCAGTGCGGTCGGTGTTTACCCTTATTCTGAAAAAGCTGTCTTCACAGAAGACAGCCCTCAGGGAGACGGGTTTCTCCCCGGCGTCGTAAGGGAGTGGGAGTGGAAAGCACAGGCTGCGGAAGACGTCGGCGTCAGGACCGCGTTCATGCGGTTCGGCATCCTGCTTGGCCGGGGCGGCGGCGCCCTGCCGCTCATTTCGCTTCCCTACCGGCTGTTTGCCGGCGGCACGGTCGGCAGCGGCCGGCAGTGGGTGAGCTGGATCCACGTGGAGGACGCGGCACGCGCGATTTTATTCGCCTTGGAAAGTGATTCGATTTCCGGGCCGGTGAACACGGTCGCCCCGGGCGCACTGCGGATGAAGGACTTTGGCAAGGAAGTCGGCAGAGCGCTCGGACGGCCGCACTGGATGCCTGCACCGGCATTCGCACTGAAGGCCGCGCTCGGCGAAAAAAGCGAAATTGTGCTCAAAGGCCAGCATGTGGTGCCAAAAAGGCTCGAGCAAGCCGGATTCCGCTTCAAGTTTCCGGACGCCCGTTCTGCGCTTGAGGAAATCTATCAGGCATAAAAATTCAAGTTGCGCGCAACCTAACCAAAAAAGGAAAGGTTGCGTTTTTTATGATGGCCAAAACTCACGTAACCGGATTCGTGATTGCTGCCGCCATTCTTGCGGCGGGCCTTTTGTTCAGCCCATTCCGTGCGGAGGCGGGAGAACTCCACTGGGGATTCAAAAAAGCGACGGACGGTGTGCCGCCGGATGCGGGCACGGAGCTGAACGGGATGCTCGAACAGCACGGCGCCCTCTATAAAGGGTCCCCCGACAAGAAGATTGTTTACCTCACATTCGACAATGGATACGAAGCCGGCTACACCGAATCAATCCTCAACACGCTGAAGAAAGAAGACATTTCGGCGACGTTCTTCCTCACCGGCCATTATCTAGAAAGTGCCGGCGATCTCGTCAGGCGGATGGTCAACGACGGCCACACAATCGGCAACCACTCATACGGCCACCCGAACATGGCCAAAATGTCTGCCGCGCAGCTTGAAGCGGAGTGGAAAAAATTCGACGACCGGCTCCGTGAAGTGGCAGGCGTCAAGCGGACGCATTACGCTCGCCCGCCCGAAGGGATCTTCAACGCAAATGTTCTTGAAACCGGAAACCGCCTCGGCTACCGGCACATCTTCTGGTCGGTCGCCTTCATCGACTGGCACCGCGATCAGAAAAAGGGCGGTCAGTACGCCTACAATGAACTCATGAAGCAGCTCCACCCGGGTGCGGTCATCCTCATGCACACCGTCTCTCCCGACAACTCGGACGGACTCCCGGACTTTATCCGAGATGCCCGCAAACAGGGCTATTCATTCGGCACGCTCGACGAACTGGTGGAAGAGGCCTTCTTTCCCGAAGACCATTGACGGACGAAAAGCAGCCGCCGCACTCCAATAAGTGCAGCGGCTGTTTTCATGCGATTTTGAGCTGTTTTTTCGGCCGCCCGGCGATGAACAGGATGAACAGCCCGGCGATGAACATCGAAATGAACGTCAGAAAGCCGGGGCCTTCCCCGTGTCCGACAACATACCCGCCGAGAATCGGGCCGGCAAGGCTGCCGACGCTGAAGAAAATTCCGCACAGCAGATTGCCCGTCGGCAGGAATGTCTTCGGCGTGAGGTCGGTCATGTAGGCAATGCCGAGCGTGAATGTCGAACCGACGAAAATGCCCGCGATGAACACGGCGATGAGGATGTTCATCGCCTCGGATCCGGCAAGCCCCGCCCCGAAGAAAGCTGCCGCGCCGCCTCCGAGCGCGATGGAAAGAACTGCCCGGCGCCCGATCCGGTCGCTCAGCATGCCGAGCGGAATCTGGGAAGTGATGGCGCCGACGGAGAACGCGGCAAGAATGAAGGATATGTAAGAGACATCGATGCTTTCCCGAAGTGCGTAGACCGGATAAATGGCGTTGAGCGACGACTCGAGAAAACCGTATGTGAACGGCGGGATGAAGGCGACCCACGACAATTTCATCGTTTCTTTGAAACGTCTCGCGAATGACATCGACGCCTCGTTCCCCTGAATGACATCCGGGAAGTCATTTTTCAGCAGAAAGACGAGAGACCAGGCACTCATGCAAAGCAGCCCGGAAACGATGAACGGCAACCCTTCGAACAGATGGATAAGCGGGACGAACAGCGGCCCGGCGGCGAACCCGGCGCTGAACATAAGACCGTATACCGCGATGTTGCGACCGAGCTTCGCCTGCGGAGTGGTCGTCGTGATCCATGTTTGCGTCGCGAAGTGCAGGGCATTGTCCCCCATCCCGATGATCAGGCGCAGCACAAACCAGAACAGGATGCTCTTCCAGAGCGGAAACAAAAACAGCGACAGGAACACCGCCAGGCCGCCCGCCACGATGACCGGCTTGTATCCGAACCGCCGGAGCGGCACCTCCATGAATGGCGAAATGAGAAGCGTGCCGATGTAAAGTCCGGTCGCATTGAAGCCGTTGAGCGTGGAAGAGACGCCGTCCTGCTCGAAGATGACGGAGATGAGCGGCAGCAGCATCCCCTGAGAAAAACCCGAAATGGCCACAATGAGGACCAGAACCCAGTACCTCTTGCGGCCCGATTCAATCTTTGCCAAAACCCCAATCCTCCCCGCCGGTATCCATTCGTCGATTCCGGCCTTTAAATCCTGTACAATTCTAACATACAGGGAGGGATGGACATGAAATTTTCCATGACGGAAAACGGTTTTCAAACAGAAACGCAATTCGGCTCGCTGGATATTTCGGCAAATGACGAATATGGCTTCCGCCCGTACCAGCTGATGGTCTCATCGGTCGCCGTCTGCAGCGGCGGCGTGCTGCGCAAGGTGCTGGACAAGATGCGCATGCCTGCCGAAGACATCACGGTTGAAGTGAAGGACGTTTACCGCAACCCCGACGAAGCCAGCCGCATTGAGAGGATCGAACTGCATTTCCTCATCAAAGGCGACATCAACGAAGCGAAAATGCCGCGAGTGATGGAACTGACCCGGAAGAACTGTTCCATGGTAAGGTCTGTAGAAGGATCCATTGAAGTGAAAGAGACGTACGAAATCATTCATTGAACGCAAAAAAGGCACACAAAAGGCTCAGTCATCGGGTTCCCGGCGGCTGAGCCTTCTACTTTGAGTCACACCATGTTAAGTTTTTCATCATCTCGTATTTCGCGGCCAGTCTGCCTGTGAAAGTCCGAATCCCCTCCTTCGCTTTTCGTTCAGGATGCCCATTCCGACTCTTTCACTACGGCCTCCCCTCTCTTTTTGAACTGACTTTATCTTATCACGTAAATAGATGATTGTAAATATTCACAATGGTGTTTTTATTTAAAATAATCCTTTAGTCCCATTCAGTTTGAAATCTCCGGCTGTTTTCTTTACAATCAAACCATCTAGAATTGAGGTGTGCGCATGGAACAGCAAGACCGCAACCAGCAGGTGGAACAATTGAAGGAGCGGCTGAGCGACTTTTTGGAGACGCTAGAACATCTTGAACCGGAAACCGCCGATCTTGATGAGATCGACCGCCTGATCCGGATGATCGATGAAATCGACGAAAAGGTTACCCGCATCAACCGCACGGAAGGTTGAGATGCCCGGGCAGAAGCCGTGCCCAATAAATTTCAGAATGCTATAATAGAACTATGCAAATGATTGCGGTACACGGACTGCATCCGTTGAACGAAAGCTGGTTTCCCCACGGGGGAAGCCGGCTTTTGTGCTTATTTCGGGTGATTGATAGCGGTTTTCATTCTCACAATGGAAAAGGAGGAAGCAAAATGGCCACCATACAAGAGAAGCCGGCTGCGCCCGGCGGACACTCCCGTCCGGCTTGGCTCAACGGAGAAATGATCGCTGCCCTGTTGTCCGGCGTGTTCATCATCATCGCCTGGGGACTCGGGAAATACGGTCTGCCCGCCGGATCGGCGGTGCTGTACATTCTCGCATTTTTGATCGGCGGGTTTGCGAAGGCCAAGGAAGGGATCACCGAGACGATCGAAGACCGGCAGCTGAATGTGGAAATCCTGATGATTCTGGCTGCAGTCGGTTCAGCTTCCATCGGTTACTGGACGGAGGGGGCTGTCCTCATTTTCATCTTCGCGGTGAGCGGAGCGCTGGAATCGTACTCCATGGAGAAGAGCCGGAAGGAAATCTCGTCCCTGATGGACCTGAAGCCCGAAGAGGCCGCCAAGCTCCATGCAGACGGGACGACCATCGTAGTCGGGGTGGGGGAACTGAAAGTCGGTGACCGGGTGCTCATCAGGCCGGGCGAGCGGATTCCGGTGGACGGCAAGATCCTGACAGGCGCGAGTTCCGTCGACGAGTCCGCCATCAGCGGGGAGTCGCTGCCGCTTGAAAAGGCGCCGGGTGACGAACTGTTCGCCGGCACAGTGAACATGAGCGGAGCCCTCACCGCCGAGGTTTCCAAGCCGAGCACCGATACCCTGTTCCAGAAAATCATCGAACTGGTGGAAACGGCCCAGAGCGAGAAATCCCCGTCCCAGCAGTTCATCGAACGATTCGAAGGAACTTATGTGAAAGCCGTCCTCGCGTTCGTGGCCGTCATGATGTTCTTGCCGCACTGGGTGTTCGGCTGGGACTGGACAACAACGCTTTACCGGGCGATGGTGCTGCTCGTCGTCGCCTCTCCTTGCGCACTTGTCGCGTCCATCATGCCCGCCACGCTGTCCGCCATTTCAAACGGCGCCAAGAAAGGCGTTCTTTTCAAGGGAGGCAGCCATCTGGAAAATGTGTCTTCAATGAAGGTGATTGCATTTGACAAAACGGGCACACTGACGACGGGGAAGCCGGTTGTCACCGATTTCATCGTGAAAGAGGGCCTCGACCGCCGGGAGACGCTCGCCCTGCTCGGCTCGATCGAGTCGCTGTCCGCCCATCCGCTCGCCCTTGCCATCCGGTCGTTTGCGGTCGATCAAAATGCGGGATCGGTAGACGGAGTGGAAATCCGCGACATTCCGGGCTCGGGACTGGAAGCCGACTGGCACGGACGCACATTCAAAGTCGGCAAGCCGGGTTTTGTCGGAAAAGAGCAGGCGGCCGCCTTTGCGGACAACGCGCTCGATCGGCTCAGTGAGGAAGGCAAGACCGTCATCTTCCTCCGGGATGAACAAGAAATCATTGCGCTTGCCGCGATGAAAGACACACTGCGCCCCGAAGCGGCAGAAGCCGTCCGCAGCATCCGGGCCCTCGGCATCCGGACCGTCATGCTGACGGGTGACAACGAACAGACGGCACGGACCATTGCCCGTGAAGCCGGCGTCGACGAATACACGGCAGAGTGCCTCCCGGAAACGAAAGTCGCCCGGCTGAAGGAACTCCAGGAACGATTCGGACCGGCCGGCATGATCGGCGACGGGATCAACGACGCGCCGGCGCTTGCCACCGCCTCGACCGGGATTGCAATGGGCGACGGAACAGGCGTGGCCCTGGAAACGGCGGAAGTCGTGCTCATGAAAAATGACCTGATGCGGATTCCGTACGCATACCGGCTGTCGGGCAGGATGAACCGGATCGTCAGGCAGAACATCATCTTTTCGGTGTCGGTCATCGCCCTGCTCATCCTGTCCAACTTCCTGCAGGCAATCAGCCTGCCGCTCGGCGTAATCGGACACGAAGGCAGCACAATCCTCGTCATCCTGAACGGGCTGAGGCTGCTGAAATCCAACTGAACCAAAAAAAGCAGTGCCCGGGGTCATGCCCCGACGGCACCGCTTTTTTCTTTTGCCTTCTTTTCCTCGCGCCTTTCCTGCATGACGGCGTTGATCTGGCCGCCGATGATCAGGATCATTGCTGACAAGTACATCCAGATCATGAGGACGATGATGCCCCCGATGCTGCCGTACGTGCTCGAGTAATTGCCGAAGTTCCCGACGTAAAACGAGAATCCGAGCGTGGTCAGGATCCATCCGACCGTCGAGAAGATCCCGCCTGGAATGGCATCCCGGAACTTCACTTTGGCATCCGGCACAAGCCAGTAAATAAGCGTGAACACAGTGAAGATCAGAACCGGCGGGATCACCCAGCGGATGCTGTTCCAAAGTGTGAGAAACCCTTCTTCGAGTCCGAAATAGGAAAAGATCGTCTGGCCGATCTGCTGGCCGAACACCGGCAACGCCAGTGCCACCGCAACGACTGCGATGAGTGCGAGGGTGAAGACAATCGACAGTCCCCTCGTGACAAGATAGGACCGCTTTTCCTTCGTAAAGTAGGACTGGTTCAACGCTTTCGAAAGGCGGTTCATGCCGCCTGAAGCGGACCAGATCGTCCCGATGATCCCGAATGACAGCAGACCGCCGCGCCTGGTGTCGAGAATCTCACCGACAGTGTTGTCGATGATGCTGTACACGTTTTCCGGTGCATACTCTTTCAGGACCCCGAAAACGGCGGACTGGTCGATGTTCAGATAAGGGAGCAATGTCAGCAGGAAGATGAGGAGCGGGAACAGAGACAACAGGAAGAAGTAGGCGAGCTGGGAGCCGAGACCCGTCACGTCGACCATTTTGATGCGGGTCAGGAGTTCTTTGAAAAATCCCTGTCCCGTCGTCACGTCGAACCTCACCAGGTCGCCGTCGCTCACGTCGTCGACAAACCCTTTCACTTTGTCTTTCAGGCCTTCATCCCCGTCGTTTGCATCCCGGCCATGCTTCCGCGCTTTGCGGTCTGTCGCCATGGCAGCCTCCCCCCTTTCCGTTTGATCAGTTTTTTGCGGCTTCTCCGTCAACCGATCCGTCTTCGTATGCCTTTTCGGGCACAAACGTCTTGTCGGTGCCTTCCAGCGGCTTCGAAGCAATGTCTTTGTATTCGTCTTTCGCCTGCATGATCATGTCCTTCGAATCTGTGAACGCTTCCTTCGTGTCCTCGACAAGTCCTTTTACGGTCGGCGTCAGTTCTTTGAGCTCGGCCGCCTTGTCGGTCAAGTATTGCTTGTCCGAGCTGAACTGATCGGCCAGCGCCTTGTACTTGTCCACCTGGTCGCGGACCTTCCACTGAAGGATGTCGGGGTTTTTCGCATAATACCTGACATCCGCCCCCAGTTTCTTT
This sequence comes from Bhargavaea ullalensis, assembly GCF_042432615.1. NCBI lineage: Bacteria > Bacillati > Bacillota > Bacilli > Caryophanales > Caryophanaceae > Bhargavaea > Bhargavaea ullalensis. The sequence continues at coordinate 23,393 of NZ_JBHLWY010000041.1, read as the reverse complement.
GCAGAGCTCATCATCGAGTTGCGGGTATTGCGGTCAAACATGCTGATCACCGCTCCTGCGAGCGCTCCGATTGCGACCATTTTTCCAAATTTGCTTCCGGCCATTATGAATCCCTCCGTCTGATCTATTTTCTGCTTCGTTTGCATATTCCATTATACCCTCGCTCCGTAAGTGACAAACAAGAGGACCGGGGAACCAAATTTAAATTAGGTCTTGACTAACCGGCTAACTTTTCGGAATATTAACAGTATGAGAGGTGATATAGAACAGAAGCCTCTTGACCAAAAAACGGACAACAGAAAAAGGGGGAAAAGAAATGGACGCTCTGTCGAACATTCTGGACAAGATCAGCGGATTCATCTGGGGACCACCCCTGCTCATCCTGCTCGTCGGGACGGGGATTTTCCTGACACTGCGGCTCGCCTTCATTCAGGTCCGGCTCCTGCCCTACTCGCTCCGGCAAGTATTCTCCAGGAAACACGACAAACGCGCGGAAGGGGACATTTCACAGTTCCAGGCGCTCATGACTGCGATGGCCGCGACCGTCGGAGTCGGGAACATCGTCGGAGTCGCAACCGCCATCACGCTCGGCGGGCCGGGTGCGGTGTTCTGGATGTGGATCGCCGGATTCTTCGGAATGGCGACAAAGTACGGCGAGGCCATCCTTGCCGTCAAGTACCGGACGACCGACGCCAACGGACAGATGGCCGGCGGGCCGATGTACTATCTTGAACACGGACTCAAGGCGCGATGGCTCGGTGTCCTGTTCGCCCTCTTCGGCACGTTCGCCGCGTTCGGGATCGGCAACGGTACACAGTCCAAAGCGGTTGCCGATGCGGTCAATCTGACGTTCAATGTGCCGTACTGGGTGACCGGCGTCGTCCTCATGATCGTGGCGGCGCTCGTCATCCTCGGCGGCATTAAGTCCATCGGCCGAGTGACGGCATTCTTTGTCCCGGTCATGGCCCTGTTCTATTTCATCGCGGGCGCAATCGTTATGATCACCAACTTTGACCTCGTGCCGGGTGCATTCGCAACCATCTTCAAGCACGCATTCGGCATCGAGTCGGTCACGGGCGGCGCAATCGGCGCGGTCATCCGGTTCGGCGTTGCACGCGGCCTCTTCTCGAACGAGGCGGGCCTCGGCTCCGCTCCGATCGCGGCAGCGGCTGCACGTACAGACATGCCGGGTCGCCAGGCCCTCATTTCGATGACACAAGTATTGTTCGACACGCTGATCATCTGCTCGATCACGGCCGTGACAATCGTCATGTCCGGCGTCTGGAAAGAAGACGGCGCTTCCGCCGGCACGCTGACCGCATCCGCGTTCGGTGAATTCTTCGGAAGTGCCGGCCAGTACATCGTCGGCATCGGCATCATCTTCTTCGCGGCTTCGACGATCTTCGGATGGGCGTATTACGGGGAAAAGTGCTTCCAGTACCTCTTCCCTAAAAATCCGCGCCTCCTCATCTACTATCGCCTGTTCTTCGTCGTCGTCATCTATTTCGGCGCAACGGCGACGCTCGATGTGGTCTGGCTCTTCTCGGATGTCATGAACGGACTCATGGCGATCCCGAACCTGATCGGACTTCTCGGACTTTCGGGAGTCATCGTGGCGGAGACGAAACGTTTCCGCGCGAAGATCGAAGAAGAAAAAGCAGCGGAAAAAGGGCTGGTCGCTCCCGATCCGGCCGATTGATGCGGCCCGGAACAAGTTTGACACCCCTCTGATTTAGTGCAAAAATGAGGCGAGTCAGACGAAAGGATTGAAATCTATGGACCTCTCCAACCCCTCTTCAGAGAATGTGGAATACATGATCAATGCCATTAAAGACAAACTGCGCATGGTCAATGTGGACGCGATGAAATCCGAGCATTTCAACGGATCGGACTACGAAGAGCTTCGCGACCTGTACGACATGGTCATGAAGCGCGACAGCTTCAGCCCGAACGAAATGCAGGCCATCGCCGCTGAGCTCGGCAGCATGCGGAATTAATACCGAACAGAAATGGATGTCCGGATCGCCTCAACAGGCTTTCCGGGCATCCGTTTTTTATCGGCCGAATAAAATCTTCTTGCAGCCGGGCGGCCCTGCGTTGCCGGGAGACAATATGAATTGGTAGACTATTCATAGAACAGAAAGGGGTTTTGAATGATGGCTTCGTTTAAAGAAAATCTTGAGAAATACGCGGAACTGGCAGTGAAAGTCGGGGTGAACATCCAGCCCGGCCAGCCTTTGTACATCGGGGCGTCGATCGACTCGGCGGAGTTTGTCCGGCTTGTCGTGAAGAAAGCGTACGAAGCGGGATCCAGCCATGTGCTGGTGGACTGGGGCGATGATGAAGTCACACGGCTCCGCTATGAGCTTGCGCCGGAAGACTCGTTCTCCGAATTCCCCAAATGGATCCCGGCCATGCGCCAGGAACTGGTCGATAAAAATGCGGCGTTCATGAACATCGTCTCCCAGGGACCGGACCTTCTGAAAAATGCGGACCCGAACCGGATTGCCTCTTTCCAGAAAGCGGCCGGGCAGGCGCTTGAAAATTACCGCCAGGCTGTTCAGTCGGACAAAGTGAGCTGGACGGTCATCGCCGCTCCTTCCGCTGCATGGGCGGCCAAAGTATTCCCGGACAAACCGGAGGCCGAGCAGGTGCCCGCGCTTTGGGATGCCATCTTCAAGGCGGTCCGCGTGGACACCGAGGACCCGGTCGCCGCGTGGAAGGATCACGATGAAACGCTCCACGAGAAAGTGAAGCACCTCAACGACCGGAAGTATGCCAAGCTGCACTACACGGCACCGGGCACAGATCTGACGATCGGCCTTCCGGAAGGCCATCTGTGGGCGGGCGCCGGCAGCGTGAACGCACAGGGCAAGGAATTCATGGCCAACATGCCGACGGAAGAAGTGTTCACTGTTCCGCACAAAGACCGGATCGACGGGTTCGTCTCCAGCACGAAGCCGCTCAGCTACAGCGGCAACATCATCGACCAATTCAAAATCACCTTTAAGGACGGACGCATCACGGACGTCGAGGCCGAACAGGGCGAAGAAGTGCTGAAGCACCTCATCGAAGCGGACGAAGGCGCAAAGTCGCTCGGCGAAGTGGCGCTCGTTCCCCACTCCTCGCCGATCTCGACTTCCGGTATTCTTTTCTTCAACACGCTGTTTGACGAGAACGCCTCCAATCACCTCGCCATCGGAAGCGCCTATGCCTTCTGTCTGGAAGGCGGCAAGGAAATGAACCGTGAAGAACTCGAAGCACACGGACTCAACCAAAGCATCACCCACGTTGACTTCATGATCGGCTCTGAAAAGATGGACATCGATGGCATCCTTGAAGACGGCACGCGCGAACCGATCTTCCGCGGCGGCGAATGGGCCTTCTGATCCGGGACTGACCGGAGCTGGTGTACAAATCTGTCACAATTCAGAACGGTTCTGAAAAGGTTCCAGCAACCCCCTCTTAAATTTGTGCGGGAATTGTAGTATAATGACCGTAGACATCGCACAGAACCTGATTCAGAGAGGAGCGTTCCAACATGTGGCTCATGTACACGACTGTCATCGGCTATATGGTCATCCTTCTGTTCGTCGGTCTCTTCATCATGCACTTCCTGAAAAAAGGAATGGTTGCGGAAGATGCCTCGACGATCGATCCGATACCGGAGCAAGACCATAGTCTCGACCTATAAAGAAAGCTGCCGGTTTCCGGCAGCTTTTTTCATGTTATTTTATTGACAAAGTGATTTCAGAAAGATGACCGCCGTGTAACAAACAGGTGCTTATGACCCCGTTTTTTTCCTTTTTGAAGGAAGATTTAGCCGGTTCTCCGGCGGTCGCCTGTTACAATCCAACATTCACCATTTTGACGCGGGGGGACTTTCCTCTATACTAATGTACAGCTAGAAAATGTACAGCAGAAAGTATGGTCACCGGGAGGCAATTCACCATGTGGAACTCTACTGATATCGGAATCGATTTGGGTACGGCCAATCTCCTCATTTATACAAGCTCAAAAGAAATCGTGTTTAATGAACCCGCCGTGGTCGCCGTGGATCAGCGCGGCTCCATCATCGCCATCGGGAACGAAGCCAAAGTGATGATCGGCAAGACGCCCGGCCAAATCCGGGCCATTCGCCCGATGCGCGACGGAGTGATCGCGGATTACGACATGACTGCGGAATTGCTGAAGTCGGCCATGGCCAAAGCCACGAAGAAAATGGGTCAATCCGTCCGCAAACCGCGCGTCGTCGCAGCGGTTCCGTGCGGCGCCACATCGGTCGAACAGCGGGCTATCGTGGATGCTATCAAATCATACGGGGCGAAGGAAGTTCACCTTATCGAGGAACCCGTCGCCGCTGCAATCGGCGCGGATCTTCCGGTCGGCGAGCCGATCGCCAACGTCATCGTCGACATCGGCGGCGGGACGACCGAAGTCGCCATCATTTCCTTCGGTGGCGTGGTCTCCTCAAACAGCGTCAAATTCGCCGGCGACAAAATGGATGAAGAAATCATCCAATACGTCCGCAAACGCCATAACGTGCTCATCGGCGAACAAACCGCCGAAGCCATCAAAAAGGAAATCGGCTACGCTCCCGTCGCCCATGAAGCCAAAACGATGGACATCCGCGGCCGAGACGTCGTCACCGGCCTGCCAAAAACGATCACACTCCATTCGCGTGACATCCAGCACTGCCTGAAAGAAGGCATGGAAACCATTCTCGAAGCCATCCGGACCACGCTGGAACTCTGTCCCGCCGAACTGTCCGGCGACATCGTCGACCAAGGCATCGTCCTCACCGGCGGCGGCTCCCTCCTGAACGGAATCCAGGAATGGCTTTCCCAGGTCATCTCCGTCCCGGTCCACACCGCACCCGAACCGATGGAAGCCGTCGCGGTCGGCACCGGCAAAGCCCTGGGCACCATCATGACCCTGAGAAAAGTGGCCTTGTGAGAGAAGGATATGGAAGCCCGTTCCGCCTGTTGGCGGGGCGGGCTTTTTTTTGGGGGTGCTTCCTGAGGGCTGAGGTTGCGGGTGCTTCCTGGGGGCTGATTTCTGCGACCGCCCGGAGGCTTTTCGCGGCCGCATTGGCTCTTTTCGCGCCTGCTTTCCGGGGGCCGAGATTTTCGCGCCCGCCCGGAGGCTTTTCGCGGCCGCTTTGACTCTTTTCGCGCCCGCTTTCCCGGGGCCGAGATTTCCGCGCCCGCCCGGAGGCTTTTCGCGACCGCTTTGGATCTTTTCGCGCCCGCTTCCCCGGGGCCGAGATTTTCGCGCCCGCTCGGGGGATTTTCGCGCCCGCATTGGCTCTTTTCGCGCCTGCTTCCCCGGGGCCGAGATTTCCGCGCTCGCTCAAGGCCTTTCCGCTCCGCTCATGCAGCACCCGCCGCTTTCGTCCCCTCCCCGCCCCCCGATCCAACTTATCCCCCGCACACCCAAAGAAACCTGTTCCGGGTCACCGGAACAGGTTTCTCAGTTTGGACAGATGTCTCCGCAGGGCGGCCTTGCCCTTTCAATGGTCGTCTTCGAGGATGGCGTACACGTAGTGGTCCTCCCACACGCCGTTGATGAAGAGCAGTTGCCGAAGCAGGCCTTCACGCTGGAGGCCGGCTTTTTCCAGCACCCGGACGGAGCCGACGTTGTTCGGGGAGACGTAGGCCTCGATGCGGTGCAGGCCCGCGCGTTCGAAGCCGAAACCGACGATGAGGCGGACGGCTTCGGTTGCGATGCCTTTGCCGGTTTCCGACTGGTCGATCGAGTAGCCGACAAACCCGCTCAGGAATGGCAGCCGCTTGATGCCGTAGAGCGAGATGTGGCCGATCAGGCGGTTGTTGTCCGCCCGGAAAATGCCGAAGCTGTATTCCCGCTTCTCCCTCAGCTGCTGGAGGGATTCGCGGATCTTTTCGCGCTGGACGGACACCGTATAGTAAGAGCTGTCGTGCCGCGGCTCATAGACCGACCAATAGGACTTATTGCGCGAAACGATGTTGGTCATGGCGAGGGCGTCGTCTTCGGTCAGGACGCGAAGCACGACCTTCTCGCCTTTCAGCATAATCACAGCCGGATCACCCTTCTTGTGAAGTGAGCTCGAGGAATTCATCGACGTCCCGGATGCAGAGCCGGACGCCTTTTTCCCAGAATTCCTGCTTTGTGATGTCTTCGCCGAGGTGCTTCTCGGCCAACTCTTCGACCGGCATGACCGCCGTGTCCCGCAGGAGCGCCATATACTTCTCTTCGAACGCCTCGCCTTCTTCCAGCGCCTTTGCGTAGATGCTCAGCGAGAACAGGTAGCCGAATGTGTACGGGAAGTTATAGAACGGAACGTCCGTGATGTAGAAGTGGAGCTTCGACGCCCAGAAGTGCGGATGGGCTTCGCCGAGTGCACCATCATAGGCCTCACGCTGCGCTTCTTCCATCAGTTCATTCAGCCGTTCGGATGAGACGATGCCTGATTTGCGTTCTTCGTAGAAGCGTGTCTCAAACAGGAAGCGTGCATGGATGTTCATGAAGAAAGCCACACTGCGCTGGATTTTGTCTTCCAGGAGGGCGAGTTTCTCTTCTTCGCTCTTTGCTTCCTTCACCGCAGCGTCGGCCACGATCATCTCCGCGAAAGTGGACGCCGTCTCGGCGACGTTCATCGCGTAGCCGCGGTTGAGTGAATGGACCGGACGCAGTGCGTATGAGTGGAACGCATGGCCGAGCTCGTGGGCAAGCGTGGCGACGTTCGACATTGAACCGCTGTACGTCATGAAGATCCGCGATTCCTCGGACAGCGGCATGCCGGTGCAGAAACCGCCCGGGCGCTTGTTCGGACGGTCTTCCGCCTCCACCCAGCCGTCTTCGAGCGCCGTGCGGGCGAACGACTGGAGCTCCGGACCGAATTTGCCGAAATGATCAAGGATGAACTCGGCGCCTTCCTGGTAGCCGATCGTCGCCGTCGATTCCGTCACCGGGGCATCGATGTCGTACCAGTCAGGCTTTTCCTTGCCGAGCAGCTGCGCTTTGCGCTCCAGATAACGGGCGAACGGCGCCTTGTTCGCCGAAATGGCGCCCCACATCGCATCGAGCGTCTCTTCCTTCATGCGGTTATATTCAAGCGGCTCGCGGAGCACATTTTCCCAGCCGCGCTTTTCATACACGGCCAGGCGGAACCCGGCGATCGAGTTCAGCGTCTTTGCGAAGAACTCCTCCTTCTCCTCCCACGCATCCTCCAGCTTCTCAAACGCCTCCTTGCGCACGGCGGCGTCCGGATTCGAACTGAGGTTATTCGCCTGGCCGACCGACAGCTCGCGCTCCTCGCCGTCCACCGTCACACTCACCAGGATATCGCCGACGAGCTGATCGTACAGATCGCCCCATCCGTGATACCCGTCCACGGAAAGCGCCGTGATGAGCGCCTCTTCCGCTTCCGGAAGCCGCGCGGCAGACTTTTTCCGCCATTCCCCGAGGATGAACGCGAACGCCTTCAGGTCGTCCTGTTCCAGCAGCTCATCCCACACAGCCTGATCCGACTTGGCCAGCTTCTGCTGGAGAGACATGAACGCCGTCTGGAACTTCGCCCCGAGCGACGTCATCTCCCCCTGCAGCAACAAGGCCTGCTTGTCGGTCGTATCCTGCGCGGCATAGCACCCGATGACCGCCCCGGCTTCACGGAGATGATTCATCACGTCTTTCGTCTGTTCAAGAAGTTCCGCGACCCGGCCGGCGTCCGCAGCTTTTTCCGGCGCCGAAAAACCGCCGACTGCGTCTGCATACGACTGGACGAGCGCTGCTCCTTCGTCGAGATGCTGCCTGAGTTCCGAAGATCCGCTGCCGCCCTTGAAGAATGTTTCCAGGTCCCATGTTTCCGGATATGTCTTGGTTGTCATCAAAATTCCCCCTGCCCGTTTGCCAATTTTCACAAAAATGAAATCCTCTCTATTATAACACGCTTTTTCGGCTGGCGAAACGTTCCAACTGGCAATAAGCTGTCACACTTTCCGGCGTACGGGACGTCGAACGCATGTATACTATTCTAAGTAGGAGGTGAAGATGATTGATCCGACAACTGTTCATGGGAATCGCGCTGCTTGCCGCAGCCGGATTCCAGGCGGCGGGCTACTTCATGCCGGCCGGCGGCCATCCGGCGGACGAGATTGCCGGACGGCTTCCGGTCATTTTCATGCCGGCCCGGTTCTCGGCGGTCCTCCTGCTGGCCGTCTATCCGCTTCTCGCCCTCTGGGTGCTCCGCTTCCGTAAAGGCGGCGAAGAAGCCGGCCTGCTGAATCTGCGGGCCGGATTATTCATCGGCACTTGCCTGGCGCAGGTTGCCAAGCTTGTTGCCTGGCAGGACGGTCACTTTTCCGCCGCCATTCTGGCCGGACTGCTGCAGGTCCTTCTGCTCGCGGTCCTGTATTTCAGCTATCCGCGCCGCCTCAACTCGCCGGCCGGCCGGATCCCTGTTTCCGCCCTGTTTTCATGGAGCCTGTTCTGCCTGCTCGCCATCGTTCACTATACACTGGAGTTCCATGACTGGAACGGCTTTGGCCTGAGCGATCCGCTCTGGGCGATCCTTACGAATACGTTCGCCGCGGCAGTGGCACTCCACTTTCTCCATCATTACGGGGACCGGACATTTGCACTCGTCTTCGCCTGGAACGCGGCGATGGTCGCCTTCCACAATCTGCTGGACGAACCGTTTGTCACGGCGGCCTCGCTGTTTCTTGCAGGAACGGCGGTCGTCTGGACGTTCCTTGACATGCGAAAACCGGTCCAGCGACTGGAAACAGCCGAAAACGAATAAACCCATACATTCAAAACGGCCCTCGGGAATTCCTCCCGGGGCCGTTTTTCCGTTCATTCAATTTCCAATCAATCGTCCAGTTCCGTGATGAGCTCAGGACCGTCCTTCGTGACGATGATCGTGTGCTCGATCTGGGCGACGAGCGATTTGTCCGGCGTGATGAACGCCCAGCCGTCTCCGCCCTCGATGATGTGCTCCGCCTTTTCCGAAATGAACGGTTCGACCGCGAGCACCATGCCTTCCTTCAGGAGCGTCGTGTCCCAGCGCTCATAATAGTTCAGCACATGTTCCGGCGGCTCGTGAAGAGAACGTCCGACACCGTGGCCGGTCAGGTTTTTGATCACGTGAAGCCCGTGGTCGCGCGCTTCACGCTCGACCGCCTTGCCGATCGCGTTGAGGCGCCCGCCCGGCTTCACTTTCGTCATCGCCCGGTCAAATGCGCTTTTCGCCACGTCGCACAGCTTCTGCTTGCGCTCATCCGGTGCCCCGACGACGAACGAGATGCCCGTATCCGCAAAATATCCGTTCAGGGAGCCGGAGACATCGATATTGATCATGTCCCCTTCCTGGAGAGCATGATTCCCCGGAATCCCGTGCGCGACCACGTGATTCACGCTGATGCACGTATAGCCCGGAAAATCATACTCGCCCATCGGACCGGACACCGCACCCGCTTCATCAAACATGCGGCCGGCAATTTCGTCGAGTTCCTTCGTTGTGACACCCGGCTTCGTCGCCGCCTTCAGCGCCTCGCGGATTTCCGCCATCACACGGCCGGCTTTCCGGAGGGACTCATAATCCTCTGTCGTTTTTGCGATCATCTTTTCAGCACTTCCTTCTATGGTTTCCACCTTCCACTATACCACAGACCGGACTCCGCAAAAAACGCTCAGCTCCTCAGCGCCCGCACTCCCGCCCACACACACCAAAGAAAAGCGAGCCCCTGCGCCCCCGCGAACAAGAACGCCAGCACGAGCTGCATCCCCGCATGCCCGGCCGTCGGCAACTCTCCCGTGAACGGCGCCCGGCGGAATGCATTCGCCGCCGCAACCGTCATGGCAAGAAGGGCCGCGAACGGCACGGCCGGGATGAGCTGGATGAGACACGCCCGCTTCGCATGGCGCCGGACGGACGGCTCGCCCGATGCGAAGAACACGACAAGCGGAAACAAAAGCGGGGCGAAGATGACACTGAAATAGTTGAGTGAAGACAAGAGGCGGGACTGATCCATAAGGCGGCTCCTTTCTTGCGTCCGGTTGTTTTTCTGCCGGTTCGGAAGGCTGTATTAGCGTACGGGAATCCAGTGGAAAGGGTGACCGGCCGGCCCTGCAGAACCTGTCCGGGCTTGAAGTCATCCATCTTATGTACTATACTGAAGGCGTCCATACTGAATATTGAAACCACAAGGGGAGCCGCCGGCGCGGCTGAGAGTGGACGGCAACGGTCCAGACTCTTCGAACCTGTAAGATCATTCTTGCGCAGGGATGTGGATGGAAAAAGATGCCTGAAGGCGTCCGGTTCTGTCCCGGATGTCTTTTTTTGATTGCATCCCCATCTTGCGACTATCACATTAGGGGGATTTTCTCATGCAGCAGCGAAGCCGACTCCAATTTCTGATCGAAGTGGCGATCTTCTCCGCCATCGGAATCGTGCTTGATCAGATTTCAATCAAACTTTGGTTCCAGGGCGGTTCCATCAGCCTGACGATGGTGCCGATCATCCTGATGGCGTTCCGCTGGGGACTCGGTGGCGGCCTGCTCACCGGCCTCATCCTCGGGGTGCTCCAGATGTTCGCCGGCGCCTATATCATTCATCCTGTCCAGGGCTTCCTCGACTATCCGGCCGCCTATACGGTCATCGGGTTCGCGGGCCTGTTCGCCCCGCTCGTCGCCGCTGCGGCGAAAAAGGGAAACAAGACGGCCATGATCTGGGCGATTTCCGCCGGCACGGTGCTCGGCGGGATCCTGCGTTATGTGTGCCATGTGCTGTCGGGTGTCGTGTTCTTCGGCGCCACGGCGCTCGACCTCGGCGAAAACGTCTGGTGGTACTCGATCGTCTACAACGCCGGCTATATGATCCCGTCGATCATCCTCACGGCGGCCGTGAATGCACTCATCTTCACGGCGGCACCGCGCCTGCTCAAACTCAAGCAGCTTAAGCTGCAGTCTGTCCGGTAAGCGGTCCGGTTAAACCTTCCGCCTCTGTTCAGAATGGACCCCCGCCCCCAATCGGCGGGGTTTTTTGTTTGGTGGCGGATTCCACCAAAAAAACCCCCGGATTTCCGGAGGTTTCGGGCAGGATGGCATGGATGCCGGCTGCGTGTTCATATCGGGGATCGTCGGACGGGCGTTCCGCCGCTGCCCGGCGGCCGTCCGATGCGGAGGCTTCCCCGTCCAGGCGTTTCTGCATGTCTTCAAAAGACACCGGGTTCGGCGGCGGGAGCTCCCAGGGCGAAATGCTCATCCGGTACGGCGAGGCGTCGAAGAAGGCGTTCGCCATTTGCCGGTAGCCCTCGATGGACGGATGAACATCCGCCGGATTCGGGATGAAGGCTGCCGCCGTCGCTCCTTCGAACCGGTCAGAAACCGGGACAAAGACTGCACCCGCCGCTTCCGCTTCCTGCTTCAGGATGAGGTTGAGCCGGTCAAGCTGTTCACGCGTTCCCGCCTTCATCTTTTCCTTCACATGCGGATACGGGAAATAGTAACCCATGACATACACCTTGGCTCGCGGTGCGCGAACGGCGAGTTCACGGAGGATCTCCCCCATGTTTTTTCGCACACCGTTCAGTGCAAAGTCGGCGGGGATGCGGTCGAATGCAAGCGTGCCGTTCGCCGGGTCATGCCGGATGAGCCCGAGCAGGTCGTTCGCCCCGGCCGACACGGTGATCAGATTCGCCTGTCCGAGCAGTTGCTGCGCTTCTTCGGAACGGACGCGGTCCAGCACCTGGCGGGTAGTGAAGCCCGGGAAACTCAGGTCTTTTGAATAGTAGGCGAGCCCGATGTAGCGCTGCAGCTTCATCGCGATCAAGTCTGAATAGCCGGCGTCGATCGAGCGGGACGGCGTCTGGCCGGCGGCGAGCGAGTCGCCGAGCGCCACATAGACGACCCGTCCGCCGGCGCTTGCCGGACCGGCGGCCGGGATGAGGAGGAGAACGGCAATCAGTGCGGCCGCGAGTTTTTTCATCACTGCCCGCTCCGTTTTCCGCCGGTTTTCCCTTTTGTCTTCCCGCCGGATTTCGCCGATGGCTTTCCGTCCGCTTTCGACTGTGGCTTTGAGCCGGCCTTCGCATTCGTCCGGCCGCCTGTTTTCGCCTTGCCTGCTTTACCGCCGGCAGGCGCCGTTTTCGATGACCCTTCGATGAGCGCGCCTTTGTGCCACACTTTCTGGAGCGGCTTGCCCGTCAGTTCTCGCGTCAGCTTCCGGTACGTTTTTTCGTCCGGATAAGAGACGAGCGAGAGGACTTCGCCGTCCGCCCCGGCGCGTCCCGTGCGTCCGGATCGGTGGGTGTATTGCTCCGCGGTGCGCGGCACGTCGATATGGATGACGTGAGACAGTCCGCTGATGTCGAGTCCCCGTGCCGCCACGTCCGTGGCGATGAGGATGCGGACCTTTCCGTCTCGGAAGTCGTCGAGTGCCCGTTTGCGCTCCATTTTGTTCATGCCGGAGTGAAGGACGGCGACCGGCGCGTCGTCAAATTTCAGTTTTGACTCTTTCATGAGCAGCTGGTCGGTGTTATTGATGAAGGCGAGGGCGTGCACGTTTTCCTGGTGGGACAGCCGGCGGATCAGGTCGGTCTTGTCTCGTTCTTCGACTTTTACGAACGAATGGACGACCTTCCCTTGTGCCGGCATTTCGCCTGCCTCCACCCGGATATGAAGCGGATCCGTCATGAACCGGTCCGCCACGAGCCGGATTTCATCGGTCACCGTCGCGGAAACGACCGAGACCCGGCAGTCGGGAGACGCGGCATCGATGAGCGACCTCACGTCCGACCGGTTTTCGCGGCCGAGCAGCTGATCGCCTTCGTCCAGCACGATATGCCGGATGTCGTGCATCTTCAGCTTGCGGTCGTTCGCCAGTTCCCGGATCCGGCCCGGCGTTCCGACGACGATCGTCGGCTTTTTCTTGAGCTTCTCGATCTGGCGCTGCTTGTTTGCGCCGCCGATGAGCTGGGTCACGGTGACATCCGTGCCTTCCGTCCAGTTGCGCAGCACTTCCAGGATTTGCATGCACAGTTCCTGGGACGGCGCCATGATGAGCGCTTCCGTCCGGTTTGAGCCGCCGTCGACAAGCATCAGCAGCGGAATCACATAGGCAAGCGTCTTGCCCGATCCGGTCGGGGACTCGGCGACAACATCCCGGCCATCGAGCATCGCCGGAATCATCCTCGCCTGGATCGGCATCTCACTCTCAAATGTCCATTTCTCTTTTAGTTCAGGATCCAGCCGTTCCAGAAATCCCATCTGTCATACCCCGTTTCGATTGCGTTGTGATTGTGTCCATTTTAGCATATGGGCGGGCCGTTCTCACCGCGGGAACCGCCAATCCCTCTCCCGGTAAGCCGAAAAAGCGGCCGGGCATTCGGTCTGCCCGGCCGCACAATGTCTTTATTCAGGCTTCAGCCGGTGACCGCAGGCTTCGATCGCCGCTTCTGCGAGCACGCGGAGCGAGTCAAGATATCGGCCGTCAAGATGGAGCTCCTGTTTCACGACCGACAGCTCGGTGCAGCCGAGGATGACCCGGTCACAACCCCTGCCGGCCATGTGGCGGTCGATCCGGCCCCACGTTTCCCGGTCCGCGGGGCGTCCGGCCTTGATGTTGTCGTAGATGACCGACATGACGTCCCGCTGGATCTCAGGCGACGGAAGAACGGGCTCGATGCCGCGCCGGTGACAGGCCGCCTGATACACTTCGGAGGCGACGGTCCCGTCGGTCGCGAGGATCCCGAGCATCCGGGCGCCTTCCCGCTCCGCCCGCGCGACCGTTTCCTCGATCATGTTGAGCACCGGCACCGGGGAGGCTTTCACGATATCTCCGTAAAACGTGTGCGCCGTATTGCACGGGATGGCGATGAGTCCGGCCCCGGCCTCCGCCAGCCGCTCCGTATCCGCGATGATCACGGGAACCGGATCCGGCTTCGTGCGGTCCAGGATGTACGCCGTCCGGTCGGGAATGTTCGTATTGTTTGTGATGACCATGTCGACATGGTCCTGGTCACATGCGGCATCGGTGCGGCGGACGATCATTTCGCCGATGTACATCGTCGCGAGCGGGCCGACGCCGCCGAGAATGCCCAATGTCTTTTTATTCATGCTGTCCAATCCTTTGGTGAACCGATTTCATTACAATGGACCATTATAGCATATCCGGCCGTTCATCAGAGTTCCGGCTTCACTCTTCCATGCACATGCTGCTCGTAGGCAAATGCATATCCGATCAAAAGCGGTTCTGAGAACGCCCGGCCGTAGAACGTGATGCCGAACGGCTCGCCGCCTTCCCCCTCGCCCGACGGCACGGCGATTCCCGGATATCCGGCAGCCGCGCCGAAGCTGCAGCCGTGGTCTTTCGGAAATACGAGCGCGTTGATCTCGTACTTCCGGAAAGCGGACTCAAGCGCCGTCTCGGCGGCCAGATGGCGGTTCCGCTCGAGTGCCTCCAGATAGCTCCGTTCGGTGAGCGTGCCGGAAGTCCGCTCCGACTCCTCCAGCATGTTCTGGCCGAACTTCAGCGTTTCTTCCGGATGGCAATTATTGAATTCTATGATGTCTTTGAGCGTGCGGATCGGGTTGTCCGGGGCTGTCCGTCCAAGATAGGCGTTCAGGGCAGCCTTGAATTCGTGCAGAAGCACATCGTAGCCGAGGTCATCCTCCATGACGCCGAGGTCGATGCCGTCGACCACTTCAGCGCCGCATGCCCGGATCGCCTCAAGCGCCTGGTCGAACCGGTCATTCAGCCCGGTGTCTGCCTCCCGCTCGAAAATCTTTCGGGCGACTCCGATCCGGGCGCCGCTGAGTGCTTTCGTGTCCAGCACCGCGTCCCAGTCGGTCCCGTCCCAGACGGCGCCCAGTGCGGTGACCGGATCTTCCGGATCAACGCCCGTCATGCCGCGGAATAAAATCAGCGCATCTTCCACCGTCCTGCCGAACGCGCCCGGCGTGTCCTGAGTGACCGACAGCGGAATGACCCCCGTCCGGCTGATGGCGCCGACGGTCGGCTTGATGCCGACGAGGCTGTTCTGCGAAGCCGGCTCGATGATTGAACCGGTCGTTTCCGTGCCCGCGGATGCCGCTGCCAGGTTTGCCGCAACCGCGGCCGCCGATCCGGAACTTGATCCGCCGACGTCAATCGGGCCGTAAGGACTTTTCACCTGCCCTCCGCGCGAGCTCCATCCGTTCGTCATCTTGTCCGACATGAAGTTCGCCCACTCGGTCATGTTCGCCTTTCCGAGGAGGACCGCCCCGGCTTCCCGCAGCTTTTGAACGAGAAACGCATCTTCGGCGGCATAATGGTCTTTGAGCGCAAGCGATCCGGCACTCGTATGCATTTTGTCGCCCGTGTCCATATTGTCCTTCAGCAGAACCGGAATCCCGTGCAGCGCCGAACGCGGTCCGTTCAGTCTCCGTTCAAAATCCAGCATCCGTGCGATCTGCATCGCATCCGGATTCACCTCAAGGACTGAGTTGATGTTCCGGTCGGTCTCGGAAATCTCCGCCAGATACATCGTGACCAGCTCTTCCGCGGTCAATTCCCCCCCGTCCATCTTATCCTGCATCGAGCGGATATCCGCTTCCGGGAGCCATTCTTTTCGGAGTTGATCCAGTTTCGTATTGTGCATCGCCGATCCCTGCCTCATCCATAAGATAACATCATCTAAAAAATGCCGGCCGGCGGGTGGTCCCCGCCAGGCGGCAATGGTCTTAATGGGTGTCGCGTTCTGTATATTCCTTGATCAACGCGTAAATGGGAAGTTCATAAAGTTGCTTTCCATCGATTTTGAATACGCCCTCGTCGACGAGCCGGTCGATGATCACCTGTTTTTTCTCGTCCATCGGGCTTTCATGCAATTGCCTCATGGTGTGTCTGCTCCTTGTTGTTCATGTTTCCGTTGTTTCTTTCCCGCTCAATTTATTCCCTTATAGAACGGATTGAAACCATGAAAGTTCCCCCCCGGCGCCGCTTGCCCGTCAGCGGTCAAAGGAAATAAAACCCGATACCCATGATGAGGTAGGCGGCGATCAGCGTCAGGCCCTCGAACCAGTTGGATTCGCCGTCGATCGAAATCATGATTGTGAGCAGTGCGGCCGTGATCATCGCAACGAGTTCCGGCACGGTGAACACGAGCGGCATCTGCTCCGGCATCAGAAGGGACACGAGCACGAGCGCCGGCGCGACGAACATGGCCACCTGGAGCGTCGACCCGACCGCGATTTCGACCGAGACATCCATCTTGTTCTTGAATGCCATCATCAGCGCCGAAGCGTGTTCGGCGGCGTTCCCGACAACCGCAACGATGATCACCCCGATAAAGAGCTCCGACCAGCCGAAACGGGCGCCGATGTCTTCAAAGGTGTGGACGAGGTTTTCTGAGACGAATGCGACGGCGAGCGTGGCAACGAGCAGGATGATGATCGACTTCATCTTCGACCATTCCGGCTCTTCCTCCTCTATCGTTGCCGACCGGTCGTTTGCCGATTTATCAGAACCGGCGAAGAACCCGCGGTGCGTGACGAGCTTGAAAAACAGGCCCGCCAGATAAAGCGCGATCATGATGACCGCAATCCCGATGCTGAGCTTGATCGTTCCCCGGTCGCCCATCCCCTGTGAGAAAATTTCCGGAATGACGAACGCCACGACGATGGCGAAGATGAGCAGGCCCGCGTTGTATCGCGCATCGACGAGACTGAAATTCTGGCGTTTGTGCTTCAGCCCGCCAAGGAAGAATGATAGCCCGAGAACGAGCAGCAAATTCCCGATGACCGAACCTGTCAGTGATGCCAGCACAATGCCGATCAGGCCCGCCTTCAATGAAAAGATGGAAATGATGAGTTCGACCGCATTCCCGAATGTCGCGTTGAGGAGCCCGCCGATCCGCGGCCCCGATACGATCGCGAGCGATTCAGTCGCCCTGCCCATGATCGCCGACAGCCCGATGATGCTCACACAGCAAAGAATGAACATCATGAGGCTCGACCAGTGAAGGAAGGACCCTACTATTACGAGCGGAACCCCGATAAAAACGATGGTTGTAAAAACTTTGTTCATCCTGCGACCCTCCAATCCTTAACTGCTTCCTTTTATGGTGCGAATTGCTCGCGCTAAGTGCGAATCGCCCCCGCTAAGTGCGAATCCCCACCTGAAAGTGCGAATCGCCCCCGCTAAGTGCGAATCGCCCTCTCTAAGTGCGATTCTTCACCTGTAAGTGCGAATCGCCCTCTCTAAGTGCGATTCCCCGCCTGTAAGTGCGAATCGCCCCCGCTAAGTGCGATTCTCCACCTGTAAGTGCGATTCCCACGCGCTAAGTGCGAATCCCCACCTGTAAGTGCGAATCGTCCCCGCTAAGTGCGATTCTTGCGGAATGTCCGTTATAAAAAGATACCCACTTGCGGCTGTGTGTAATCTGGCAAACGGAGGACCGGAGAATCTGTGATTGGCTGTTTTAACGCATGATGGCACATTTAATTCCAAGGCCGGAGCTGCACAGCCGCCCGGCACCCTGCTCCCGGAACCACAAAAAACGCCCCGGCCGGGAAAATCCCGCGGGGCGTTTTTGCTCTATCAACTTCTCATCTTTTTCTTCAGTTTCTGCAGTTTCGGCACCACATGGACGAACATTGAGTACAGAAACGGCTTGTACACTTTGTCGGCCTCGCCGATGTATTCGGTGTGGCCGTCTTTGTCGCAGAAGCTTTTCTTGAACAGATACAGGCCGTCTTTCGGGCTCAGTTCAAACACCCCGCCGAAGTCGTACTGCTCTGCACCTTCGGAGATCCCCCACTTGATCATTTCGTAATTCATGAGGTGGTTCGGATTGAGGTTGCGCTTTTCGTTCGTGCTTCCAGCGTACAAGTAATACATTTTGCCGCCGTAGTTGATCGTGAGGCCGGCGGCAAGCTGGTCTCCTTCATGTTCGGCAATGTAAATCCGCAGATTCTTTCCGAAAGCCTCCCGCATTTTCTTGAAGTAGCCGATCGAGCGGGTCGTGATTTCGTTGCGCTCGGCCATCGTCCGGTAGATCCGGTAAAAGTCTTCCAGATAGCGGTCATCATCTCCCCAACTTACCGTCACGCCTTTTTTAACGGCGCCGCGGATGATGTTCCGGCACTTTTTGGAGAACTTCATCATGATCGACTCTTCGTCACAGTCATCGAAATAGAGGATCATGTTCAAGCGCGGCTGGATGAGCGCTTCTTTCTCCGCTTCCCGGTTGCGGACCTTGAATCCCATGCCGGTGAGCTGCTGCTCCAGTTCATCCGAAAACCGTACTTCGGGATCGAACTTCAATGCGAACGCCTTGTGCTGCTTCGCCACTTTATCCGCTTCGGCGATCAATTCCGCGAGCAGCGCCTTGTCGGTCACATCACAAACCGGACCGCGCGGCGCATACAGAAGAGAAAATCCGCCCGGCACTTTCTTGATGAGGAGCGACATCGCCGCCGCAATCTCGCCGTCACGCTCGACGTACACTTGGGCATTGCCCCAGTCGTCTTTTACATGCGCCCACCCCAAATCCTGCGTGAGAGCCCGATGCGGGGATGCGGCCACGAACCGTTCATAACGGTCCGTCATTTCCTTGTCTGTCTTATCTAAAATCGGCACTGCTTGAATACCTCCAGTTTCCATCGGCAAATGATCCCGCCGTCACGGGAGGGCGGGATCATGCTTCCGGTTTGAAGTACTGCGCAAACCGCTGATGGTAGGTCTTATAGTAGGAATAGAGCTTGAACCTCCGGATGAGGGTCATGTCTTTGTCGTAATAGAGCGTCGAGGCGGTCTTGCCTTCCTTGATGAGGCGCCGGACCTGCGACTTCAGCTTCGGATCGGTCGTGTACTGCACGAGGATTTTCAGCGGGATGCCGTGCCAGAGAACTTCATTGTCTCCGTAGACGACCGGGTTGTCCCGGTGGTACACACGGTCCTCGACGAGATATTTCGCCATATTGTAGCCGTTCGCAGTCACGAAGAACGAGCTTCTGCCCTGACGTATATTGAGTTCGAAAATTTTGAACTTGCCGTCGCGGCGGTCGTATTTCAGGTCAATGTTCGCAAAGCCCGTAAACCCGATCGCTTCCAGGAACCGCTTGTATTGATCGTACAGTTCCTGGTTGGAGTCGCCGACGATGCCGACGTAGTTGCCGATCAGAATCGGCGTCGGGTCTTCGAGCACGACATGGCCGAGGCACATCATGCGGACCTTTCCGTTCCGGTCGCAGTAGGCGTTCAGCACGTACATAGTCGTGTCGTCGCCCGGTATGTAATCTTGGATGATAAGCGTTCCGTCGTATGTGGACCCGTAGATTTTGCCGATGGCATCGACAAATTCCTCGCGGCTGTCCACGATATAAGCCTTTTTCTTTCCTTCGAACTGGGCGTTGAAATAACGCATCGAGTCGGACGGCTTGACGACCGCCGGAAAATCAAACGGCAGCTCCATTTCAGGATCCATGCCCTTCTTGAAAATGACCGTTCCGGGGTAATCCAGTCCGTACTCTTCGCACATCGAATAAAATTTCTCCTTAAAGATGATGTCGTCCATCATTTCTTCGGAGACGAACGGCAGGATGTAATGCGGCTCAAGAACGGACCGTGCACGGACTGCCAGCTCCACATAATTTTCATTGCTGGCGATGAGGAGGAGCTTGTCCGCCTTCTCCAGCAGTTCGTCTTTCAGCGTCAGAAGGCTTTCGGCAAACGTTTCAGGCTCGTCGAAGCGCTCAAAGATCCGCTTTTCGATGATCTTGCTGTGCATCGTGGAAAGCAGATGGCCTTTCGTCGCCACGATGCTCTTGATCCCGTATTGTTCATGGAAGGCGCGCGCCATTCCGTATGCATTGTCGTCCGATCCGAGGATGACCGGCAAAAAGTCCATTTTCGGCATGTTTTAACCCCTTCGCTCGTCACGCCGCGCCGGCTGTTCCGGCCGCGCAAAATCACCCTTCAGTCTATCCCAGAGGGCACGTCAAGTCAAGGCAGCCCACCACCTCCCGAGCATTCCCGGTGCCAATGGAATCGGTGCCGTTCCTTCATTGAAGGCACTCTTCGCGGACCGCAGAAGCGTTTGAAAACGGGCCGAACGGGCATTGAAGATTGTCGAGAACGGCAGACGGTCGGGAACCCGGCATGCGCGACGGGTTTTTCCATGTCTGGAACCAAGTTTGGGTGGAGGCTTTCGAACCTAAATAACCGATTATTTAAGTTATTTGCATATAGTAAATAAGTTTAAATTTACGAGTAATTCTCAATATATCAATTGGTAAAAGTTATTTTTGACAATTGAAAACGTTAAGGGTTATCATAAATAAATCTAAAAGGAGGTTACACGAATGTCACGCCTGACCAAACAGGAAATTGCGGCAAGTGTCCCGCAAAGAGGATTCTTCGGCCATCCGAAGGGCCTGTTTACACTGTTCTTCACGGAGTTTTGGGAGCGCTTTTCTTACTACGGGATGAGGGCCATCCTCGTCTTCTATATGTACTACGAAGTGAAAAACGGCGGCCTCGGCCTCAGCGAGCCGCTTGCCCTGTCGATCATGTCCATCTATGGTTCTCTCGTATATATGTCCGGGGTCATCGGCGGCTGGCTTGCCGACCGGGTGTTCGGAACGTCGCGTGCCGTGTTCTTCGGCGGAGTGTTCATCATGCTCGGACACATCGCGCTTGCAATGCCGGGCAGGCTCACGATGTTCTTCATCTCAATGGTCCTCATCGTCATCGGTACCGGTCTCCTGAAGCCGAACGTCTCGACGATTGTCGGCGACATTTATCCGGAAGGCGATAACCGCCTCGATGCCGGATTCAGCATCTTCTATATGGGGATCAACCTCGGTGCATTCATCTCGCCACTGATTGTCGGCGAACTGATGAAGAAAAGCTTCCACCTCGGCTTCGGCGTTGCCGCTGTCGGGATGTTCATCGGGCTCGTCCTCTTCCTCATCACGAAGAAGAAAAACCTCGGCCTCGCCGGAACGCAGGTTCCAAACCCGCTCACTCCTGCCGAGAAGAAAAAATGGGGTCTTTATGCGGGCATCGGCGCCGTCGTCCTCGCGGTCGCCCTCGCCATCATGATTCCAAACGGCTGGGTGACGATCAACGGCGTCGTCGCGCTCGTCGGTGTTCTCGGGATCCTCATCCCGACGGCATACTTCATCGTCATGTACCGCAGTCCGAAAACCACTTCTGCCGAACAGTCGCGGCTTCTCGCCTACATTCCGCTGTTCATTGCATCAGTCATGTTCTGGGCGATCCAGGAGCAGGGTTCCACGATCCTCGCCCGGTTTGCCGACAAGCGGACGGATCTGGACGCGTTCGGCTTCCATATCTCGCCGGCCTGGTTCCAGTCGCTGAACCCGCTGTTCATCATCACGCTCGCGCCGGTGTTTGCATGGCTGTGGGTAAAACTCGGCAACCGCCAGCCGTCGATTCCGAGAAAATTCTCGTTCGGCCTCCTGTTCGCAGGTCTGTCGTTCCTCGTCATCCTGCTGCCTGGCCAACTCGGCGGCGCCGACGCGCTCGTCAATCCGCTCTGGCTCGTGCTGAGCTATTTCCTCGTCGTCGTCGGGGAGCTTTGCCTGTCGCCGGTCGGCCTCGCCGCCACGACGCGCCTTGCACCTGCCGCATTCTCTGCACAGACGATGAGCCTCTGGTTCCTGTCGAACGCCGCAGCCCAGGCGATCAACGCACAGATCGTCAAGCTGAACACACCGGATACGGAAACCCTGTACTTCGGCACGATCGGCGGCCTGTCGATCGTTCTCGGCATCCTGCTCTTCCTCGTCGCGCCGAAACTCGTGCGCTTCATGAAGGACGCCAACTGAATCCATCCAAAAACCCGCTGCCGGTTCAAGCCGGCCGCGGGTTTTTCATTGTCAGAGCCCCAGATCCGTGAAGGTGTCGCCGTGATCGAGGTCACCGTACTCATAACCGCGCTTGAACCAGTACATCCGCTGCTCCGACGTTCCGTGCGTGAAGCTCTCCGGCACGGCGTAACCGCGCGCCCTGCGCTGGATTGTGTCGTCGCCGACCGCACTCGCGGCCCGGAGCGCCTCCTCGAAGTCACCCGGATCCAGGTAGCCTTTTTCCTCGTCGTGTTTTGCCCAGACGCCGGCGAGATAGTCCGCCTGCAATTCCATCGCGACCGAATACTTGTTGTATTCCTCGCTGCTCACCCGCTGACGGACTTTCGCCATCTCGTCGCTGATGCCGAGCAGCGTCTGGACATGGTGCCCGACTTCATGGGCGATCACATAGGCCATCGCAAAATCGCCCGGCGCCTGGAACTGCGTCTGCAATTCATTGTAAAAACTCAGGTCGATGTAGAGTTTGTGATCGCCCGGACAATAAAACGGACCGACGGCTGCACTGCTGAGCCCGCAGGCGGACTGAACGCTTCCCGTGTACAGAACCATCGTCGGATCTTCATAGTTCATGCCCTCCTGCCGGAAAATCTCGCTCCAGACTTCTTCCGTATCGGCCAGCACGACAGAAACGAAGTCTGCCAGCTCTTCTTCCTGTTCGGATTCGACATACCCTGCGCCACCCCCCTGCTGAACTCCGGAAGTCGGGGTATCCCCTCCGCCGAGAAGGCTGCCGGGATCACCGCCGAGCAGCAGGAAGAGGATGATCCCGATGATGCCGAGCCCCCCGCCGCCGATCGCAATCGGGCCGCCCACGCTGGGGCCTTGGCCGCGGCGGTCCTCGATATTTGAACTGCCTCTTCTCCCTCTTGTCTTCATGAATGCGTTCCTCCCTGCGTCTCAGATCTTGCATCTGATTACCTATACCCAAATTCCCGGGAGAATAAGACGCGGCAGAAAAATCCAGTCGGGGCGAGCGGTATCTTTATCTGAAGGAACGTTATCTTTATCCGGCGGAGCTTTATCTTTATCCGTTAAAACGCTATCTTTATCGGCAGAAGCGTCATCTTTATCGGCTCAAAACAAAAAAGCCGCACTTGGCGGCTTTTTTGTTCAGACTGTAGACAAAACGGACCCAAAAGAAATCTTTTGGGGTCGTTTTGTCATTTTAATGGATATTTCGCATGTTCTTGCCCATAAAACCCCTGAGGGAGGAGCGGCCGTCAGGCCGGTTTTGGTGCTTTCCATGTCCAGCAGGCCAATCTTTTTAAATTCAGCGCAGCATAAGTAAGCATCGCCTGCATGGACATTTTTGCTTCCCCGCGCAGGGTTGTCCATCGCATGCCACACTTTTCTTTGGCATCTCCAAAACCGCGTTCCACGGTCTCTTTCCGCCTTGCGTAAATTTCCTTGTTTTCCGGAGTGAGTCTCAGTGCTTCCGCCTGGTCAAGATAATCTTCCCAAACATGTCGGGTGATGACCTTTACATGATTCCGGCTCTGTGTACACTGGGCTAACAGAGGGCATCCCGCACATTT
>NZ_JBHLWY010000040.1:0-88801 GCF_042432615.1 Bhargavaea ullalensis | reverse complement strand
AACTGTTACTTCTGCCTTCACAGCTCGGGACTTGCACCCTATAGACTGCGCCCATGCTGGGCGCACATCGAAAAGCCCGCAGGGAAGGATATCCTTCCCCGCGGGCTTTCTTATTTTGGTCAGCCAAGAAGCGTTTCGACCGGCACGTATTCGCGTTTTTGATCTTCTGCGACGGCCTGGTAGGTGACATGGCCTTCCAGCGTATTGAAGCCTTTGCGGAGCGCTTCATTATCAAGAGCGGCCTGCTTCCAGCCTTTGTTTGCGATCTGGAGTGCGTAAGGGACCGTCACGTTCGTGAGCGCCATCGTGGATGTGCGCGGGACGGCGCCCGGCATGTTCGCGACGGCGTAATGGACGACGCCGTGCTTTTCGTATGTCGGATCATCGTGCGTCGTGATCCTGTCACTCGTCTCGAAGATGCCGCCCTGGTCGATCGCGATGTCGACGAGCACAGAGCCAGGCTGCATCGACTTCACCATTTCTTCCGTGACGAGTTTCGGTGCCTTCGCACCCGGAATCAAAACTGCACCGACGACGAGGTCCGAATCCTTCACCGATTCCGCAATGTTGAACGGGTTCGACATAAGCGTTTCGATGTCGTTGCCGAACTGGTCGTCAAGCTGGCGGAGCCGCTCGGGGCTCAGGTCGATGACCGTCACGCGAGCGCCCATGCCGACTGCAACGCGTGCGGCGTTCGCGCCGGCCATGCCGCCGCCGATGACGGTGACTTTGCCGCGGCCGACGCCCGGCACGCCGGAGAGCAAGATTCCTTTTCCGCCGTGGTTGCGCTCAAGGAATGTGGCGCCGATCTGCGTCGCCATGCGGCCTGCGACTTCGCTCATCGGCGAAAGGAGCGGCAGCGAACGGTTCGGCAGCTGGACGGTTTCATAGGCGATGCCGACCACTTTATGTTCCAGCAGGGCAGCCGTCAATTCTTCTTCCGGAGCAAGATGCAGGTATGTGAACAGGATGAGCCCTTCACGGAAATGGCGATACTCTTCCGGCAGCGGCTCCTTCACTTTCATGACCATCTCGGCAGCCCACGCTTCTTCCGCCGTTTCGACGATGACGGCACCCGCTTCGCGGTAATCCGCGTCAGTGAATCCGGAACCTTTACCGGCTCCTTTCTCAATCAGAACTTCATGTCCGGCCAGTTCCAGCGTGACCACTCCGGCCGGCGTCATCGCAACGCGGTTTTCATTGTTCTTGACTTCCTTCGGTACACCGATGCGCATTCCAAAACCCTCCTACTTAAAATCCCATTGTTGCTCACCAGCGGGACGGGATGCCGCCCTCTGCTTTTGCACTTCTATTCTATCATGTTTGCCGAATGTTGAAAGCATTTCAAATACGGAATTCCTGTCACCATGTTGACAAAAACCGCCTTCCCGGATGAAGGAGTCGGCGCACCTTCTGTCGAAAAGTACAAATAAGATCCAGAAGGAGGGAAACAGGATGACACTCAACTACAAAAATATCCTGGTGGCCGTCGACGGCTCCAAAGAAGCGGAGTGGGCTTTCAAAAAGTCCGTCGGGATCGCGAAGCGCAACAACGCCACGCTGAATCTCGTCAACATCATTGATACCCGCTCGTTTGCCGCAGTGGAGGCCTATGACCGCTCCATCGCCGAGCGTGCGCAGGGCTTTGCACAGCAGCTGCTGACGGATTACCGCAATGAAGCCGAAAAAGCCGGCGTGAAAGATGTGAACATCATTATCGAATACGGCTCTCCGAAGACGATGATCCCTCGGGACGTTTCAAAGAAAGTACAGGCAGACCTGATCATCTGCGGAGCGACCGGCCTGAATGCGGTGGAACGCTTCCTCATCGGGAGCATCTCCGAAACCATCGTCCGCAGTTCAAAATGTGATGTGCTCGTTGTCCGTACGGAAGAAAAGGAAAACGCCGCAACAGAAGAATAATCCGAAAATCCGGCCTGCATCACTGCGGCCGGATTTTTTCATTCATTCAATTTGTCCGGTAGCCATTTTCCTCCGCCCAGGCATCCACCTTGGCAAAGAAACTCTCCAGTGCCTTGGCGTTCTTCATGTCCGGTGCGTTGGCGAGGAGCACTTCGGGCTTTGGCCCCTGTTCCAGATCCGGTTTTTTCAGGATGAGGATGCTTTTTGCGTGTGCCTGGGTTTTAAACAGGCCGGACGGAAGGGCAAGAACAGCCAGGATCTCGGCCTCGTCTTTCAGGAACGTATGGAGCTGGGTGGCAAACTGTGAATCAAACAGGTTGGCCGGCACGATGAAGAGGCCGTGACCGCCTTTTTTCAGGTGGCGCATCGACTGCTCGATAAACAGATGATGGGCATACGAATGGCCTTCATCCGCTTTCAGCTTGTAATCCGCCGCATTCACATCGTCCGGATAATAACCGACGGGCAGGTCGGAGATGATGAAGTCCACTGGATCGACCATCAGCGGACGGAGCGCATCCTGGTGATAGAGCGACACCGGCTGTGCAAGCAGATCCGCCGTCACCGCGGCAATCCGGATGAGGAGGTCATCGATTTCAACCGCTGATGCGGCGGTCCGTCCGTCCATGAAGTTCATGACCGTGAACAAAAGGTTTCCCGTGCCGGCAGCCGGATCGAACAGCGTCACGTAAGGACGTCCTTTCGACAGCCGGTCAGTGAAGTACCCGGCAAGCAGTCCGATGGAATCCGGCGTCATCTGGTGATGGGGCTGAGCGCTTGCCCTCATGCCTTTCAACACTGCGAGCTGCAGCGCTTTCCGGATTTCCTCTTTCGTCGCTTCACCGGTTTCCGGCTCAATCTTCCCTTCCGCCCATGCCTTTGCGGTTTCATACAGTCCCTCAAGATAGAGCAGTTCTTCCTTCTCCGAAAGCCGGGTGGCATGCCCGTCGAGGAAGGTGAAAAGAATCTCGGTGTTCGTTTCCATGTTCAGCCTCCAAATGGAGAAACCCACTCGCCCGAGTGGGTTTCTCAAATGTTTATTTCGTCAGTTTTTTCACTGCTTCAAGCGCTTTGTCATAATCCGGGTGATCCGTGCCTTCCGGAACATATTCCGCATAAGTCACTTTCCCGTCTTTGTCGATGACGAAGACACTTCTGGCAAGGAGGCGCAGCTCTTTCATGACCGTTCCGTAGGCCAGGCCGAACGACAGGTCCCGGTGATCCGAAAGCGCCACCACCTGGTCCAGCCCTTCCGTCGCTTTCCAGCGCGCCTGGGCAAACGGGAGATCGACGGAGATTGTCAGCACGGCGACATCATCGCCGAGTGCGGTCACCGATTCATTGAAACGCTTCGTCTGCGCCGAGCAGACGCCCGTGTCGATTGACGGGATAACGCTGATGAGGCGCACTTTGCCTTCTGTCTCTTTCAGCGTATACGGCTTCAGGTCATTTGTCAGCACGGTGAAATCCGGTGCCTGATCCCCGACCTGCACTTCTGTCCCGAGCAATGTCACGGGGTTTTTCTGGAATGTTACTTGTACCATGAAAACGCCTCCTTTTCATCCAAGTGTACTAAACTGCCGGGCCGTCTTGCAATCCGGACGGCTCTGCCGCCGCCGGCACCCTTTCATTCATATAGCGTTCCTCATGGAT
The DNA here is from genome assembly GCF_042432615.1 of Bhargavaea ullalensis. Classification (NCBI taxonomy): domain Bacteria; kingdom Bacillati; phylum Bacillota; class Bacilli; order Caryophanales; family Caryophanaceae; genus Bhargavaea; species Bhargavaea ullalensis. Next base: position 85,225 of record NZ_JBHLWY010000040.1, on the reverse strand, counting down.
GACGAGCGTGTCCGCGATGAAATCATGGACCGCTTCCTTTTTCGGCGTGAAGCCGACAATCCAGTAAAGCACCGGCAGCGTCTTGGAAAGGAACCGGCCGATCCATTCCCTGAACAGGACCGTTCCCCAGTCAAGAGGGCCCCCGTCCCGCCGGATCACCCGGATGCCCGTCACCATCTTCCCGACCGTCTGCCCGAAGAATTTGGTCATCAGGACAAAGTAAAGGAAGAAGACGGCTGCCGTCGTGATTTGATACGGAGCGAAAATCCCCGAAGCGCCGATCTCCAGTCCGGTCGCCCGGAACAGAGGCCGGATGATCAGCATGCTGAGCGACCCGAGGACGATCAGGTCGATCAGATAAGCCCAGAAACGGATCCAGAATCCGGCGTATGCCCGGACGGCATGCCATCTGGCTTCCGGTCCGCCGTCAGTCATTCGGGAGTGTTGCATCTTCATCCCTCCTCACTTCTCACCATACAGATACATCATGCGCGGTGAATTGTAGTCTGCCAGCACCTGGCCGATGATCTGGGTCTCCAGATCTCCTTTGAACATGGACTGCATCTTGGCTCCGAAGAGCGAGCCGAAACCGGAGTCGATTCCGTACTCGAACAGTTCGGCTTTGCCGAGGTCATGGTCTTTCCGCATTGCGGCAACGGCATCTTCAAGCCGGCCCGTCTCATCGACGAGGCCCGCCTCAATCGCCTGGCGGCCGTTCATGATCCGGCCGTCTGCCCACTTCTTCACTTCGGCTTCGCTCATTCCCCGGCCGTCCTCGATGACATCCACAAACCGTTCATATGAGTCGTTCAGCATTTCCTGGAGCATCGCGCGTTCCTCACCGGTCATTTCGCGCGACGGGCTGAGGATGTCTTTGTATTTGCCGGACTTGATCGTCACAAAATCGATCCCGTGCTTGTCCGCAAACTCCCCGTAGTTGATGCTTTCCATGATGACGCCGATGGACCCGGTCATCGTCTCTTTGTGGGCGAAGATCTTGTCTGCCGGAGCCGATATGTAGTAGCCGCCGGAAGCGGCGAGCCCGCCCATGCTTACGTAGAACGGAATTTCCCGTTCCTCCTGAACTTCTACAATCTTGTCCCGGATATCAGAGGATTCCAATACTCCGCCTCCAGGCGAATCCACATAAAGGACAACCCCCTTCACCGATTTGTCATCACGGATAAAGTCCAGCTGTTCCATGAAGGCCTGGTGGTTGTATCCGGTGGCGAACAGCGGGGAGGCGGCACCGGTGTCCTGGATCACGCCTTCCACCCGGAGCAGCGCGATCCGGTCGCGCACATCCCCCTCTTCCAGGACGTATTCCATCTGTCCCTGAGAAGCACCGAACGTTTCCTCCATGACGGAGGACCAGTCTTTTGTAAACAAGGCGGATGCCATGTTGACGCCGGCTGCGACGGCAAACAGAAGAACCGCCGCACCAAGTGCCAGCCATCGTTTCATATTCATCTTTGTATCCCTCCTAATGAGTGCAGCCTTCTTTTATACGGGCCAGCCGCCAAAACGTTTCATTTTGCAGAGGCGGCCCTCATTTTCCTCATCAGCCGGAATTTAGAGGCCGTCACGAGGATAAGCCCCGACCAGATGAAGGAAAACGCAATGAGCTCGATCAGCCCGAACGGTTCTCCGTAGATGATGACTCCAAGGAACAGCATGAGCGTCGGGGCGATGTACTGCAGGAATCCGAGCAGGTAAAGCGGAATATTTTGCGCCCCCTTAGCAAACAGGACGAGCGGCACTGCCGTGGCCGCCCCCGACAAAACCAGAAGGGTGGCCGACTTGCTGCCTGAATGGAGAAATGCCGAGTCACCGCCCGCAAAGACAACGGCCAGATAAACTGCCGCGAACGGGGCGATGAATGCCGTTTCGATCGTCAACCCCCGGAGTGCATCAAGATGGATCGTCTTTTTCAGCAGGCCGTAGAACGCGAACGACATCGCCAGACCGAACGACAGCCATGGAAACTGGCCGAATGAAATCGTGATGATCAGCACGCCGGCCGCCGCCAGCAGAACCGCGACTTTTTCCGCCGCCAGCAGCCGCTCCTTCAGGAAAATGATTCCGAGCAGGATCGAGAGGAGCGGGTTGATGTAATAGCCGAGGCTCGTCTGCACGATATGTCCGTTGTTGACTGCCCATATGAATAAAAACCAGTTCCCGGAAACGAGGACGGACGCTGCGAACAGGCTCCAAAATTCTTTTTTCCTCTTCCAGAGCTCCAGGAAGTCCGCCTTCAGCTTTCCCGCCTGGCCTGTGATGAGTACGACGGCCATTGTTGTGATGAACGCCCAGAAAATCCTGTGGGCGAGGATCTCGCTGCTTGGGACATGGCCGAGCAGTTTCCAGTAGATCGGCAAAATGCCCCAGAGCAGATAAGCCGCCGCTGCCCAGATGATGCCTTGTTTTTCTTTCCCGTCCACGGGCTTCCCTTCTTTCCCATCCGGCAGTTTTTCCGTATTTCCCCGGCCGGATAAATTCTCTCTGTCAAAAACAAAAAGCAAGGACGCCGCAGCCTCGGCGGGAGAGCCGGCCGGCCGAGACCCTGCACGGCTATGGGCCGGAGGAGGCTTGGCGGTTCGCCCGCGGAAAGCAACCAGTGTCCTTGCTTTTACTTTAATTAAGTTGATCCGGCAATGGAGCGGACCCTTCAAAGAACTTACTTCGCACTTTCCCGCTTGCGCAGTTCAACTCGCATGATCTTGCCGGAAGTGGTCTTCGGCAGTTCGTCGATGAACTCGATCGCCCTCGGGTATTTATACGGAGCGGTCAGTTCCTTCACGTGGTCCTGCAGCTCCCGGACGAGTTCTCCCGAAGCTTCTTCCGGATCAACGAGCACGATGAATGCCTTGACGATATTCCCTCGGACTTCATCCGGGCTTGCCACGACCGCGCATTCTTTCACAAGCGGATGCTTCGTGAGTGCGTCCTCGACTTCAAAAGGCCCGATGGTGTAGCCGGACGAGATGATGATGTCGTCTCCGCGTCCTTCAAACCAGAAGTATCCGTCCTCGTCTTTGCTCGCCCGATCCCCGGTCACATAATAATCGCCGCGGAACTGCATGCTCGTCCGCTCCGGATCTTTCAGGTATTCCTTGAACAATGCCGGCGTCTCCACGTGGACGGCGATGTCTCCCGGAACGCCCGGCTCGCACGGCTCGCCGAATTCGTCGATGATTTCCACCCGGTTGCCCGGCGTCGGCTTGCCCATCGATCCGGGTCGGGCTTCCATCCCCTTCATCGTCCCGACGAGAAGCGTATTTTCCGTCTGCCCGTATCCGTCCCGCACTTCAAGGCCGGCTTCGCGGGCAAATTTCTCGATCACTTCCACGTTGAGCGGCTCCCCTGCCGACACGGCGCTGTGCAGCGAAGAAAGGTCATATTCACCGAGACTGCCGGTTTTGGCCATGAGACGATATTCCGTCGGCGTGCAGCAAAGAACATTCACCCGGTATTTGCCGATCAGCTCCAGGTACTTCTCCGGATCAAACCGTCCGTTAAAGACAAAGCCGGTCGAACCGCTGCCGAGTGTCGCGAGGAACGGTGACCAGATCCATTTCTGCCAGCCCGGACTCGCAGTTGCCCATACCGTATCGCCGTCCTCGATGCCGAGCCAATTTGCCGCGGTCGTCCGCAGATGGGCAAAGCCCCAGCCGTGTGTATGGACGACGCCCTTCGGCTTTCCGGTCGTGCCGGACGTGTAGGAAAGAAAAGCCATGTCCCCGCTTTTCGTGTCGGCAGCTTGAAAATCCGTTGAAGCCTGATTCATTTCTTCCAGAAGCGGGATACCCCCAGCTGCTTTTTCCCCGACGATGAACAAGCTGACACCGTCCATATTGGTCACGTCTCTGAATTGTTCCGCAAAAGGCGCATAGGCAATGATTGCTTTCGCTCCGCTGTGCTCAAGTCGATATTCGATGTCTGACGCCCGAAGCATTTCGGAACTCGGAATGACGACAATGCCGGCCTTCAGCGCCGCCACGTAAGTCACATAAGCTTCCACGAGCCGGGGCATCATGATCAGGACGGTATCACCCTTGCCGAGACCGTGCGATGCAAGCACATTGGCGCAGCGGTTTGCAAGAACCATCAATTCCGCATATGTAATCTCCTGCTCTGTTTCCCCGTCAGTCCAGATCAGGGCTTTCCGGTTTTCATCGGCTGCATACTTCTCGAATTCCGAAGAAAGATTGTATTTTTCCGGTGCCAGCAGATCTTCCCGTTTCATGCAATCACCCCTTTTTATGATCGTTTTCATTATACGCCTTCAAGTGGCTCTTTTCAAAATAGAAATTCAATTCCAAAGCTGGCGGTTTCCTCGGGAAACATAGAAAGACCGCCCTGCAAGAGGGCGGTCCCGGATTTGTTACTGGTTCGTGCCTTTCATTTGTTGCTGTGCCATCGAAACCAAACGCTTTGTGATTTCTCCGCCAACGGATCCGTTGGCACGCGATGTTGCGTCGGCACCGAGCTGAACACCAAATTCCTGGGCGATTTCGTACTTCATCTGATCGAGGGCCTGGCGCACGCCCGGTACGAGCAGCTGGTTGGAGTTGTTGCTGTTGTTGCTTGCCATGATTGTTCACCTCCTTGTGCACATAGAATGTGCGGGTCGGCAAAAATCATGCAAAACGGCTTATGGAAATTTGTTCATAAAATCAAAGCAGGCCTGCGAACGGATCCTCTTTCTGATTGAGCGGAAGTTCAATGATCTCCCGCCCGGCGACGGCGCGGTCGATCATCGGGCCGAAGTCTGCATTGCCTTCATAATAAATGACTTTCTCCGTTTTCGGCTTTGTGGCCGGATGGGACGGCGTAAAGATGGTGCAGCAGTCCTCGAACGGACGAATCGATGTTTCGTATGTGCCGATATTCTCGGCCACCGAGATGATGTCCAGTTTGTCCAAAGCGATGAGAGGGCGGAGGACCGGCGTGTTCGTCACTTCATTGATTGCGCTCAGGCTGTCGAGAGTCTGGCTGGCTACCTGGCCGAGGCTTTCGCCGGTAACGATCGCTTTTGCCCCGATTTCCTCCCGGACGAGATCCGTGATTTTCATCATCAGACGCCGCGTTGTTGTCATCGTCAGCGCGGACGGCATCGTATCCTGGATCGCCTGCTGGATCTCGGTGAAGTGGATCGTATGCATGCGGACGCGTGTGCCGAAGCGGCTCAAACGTTCCGCCAGTTCCACGACTTTCTGTTTTGACTGTTCGCTCGTGAACGGCGGACTGTGGAAATGAATGACGTCGAGCTTCAGGCCGCGCTTCATCATCATGTATCCGGCAACCGGGCTGTCGATCCCGCCCGAGAGCATGAGCAATGCATGGCCGTTGGATCCCGCAGGCAGGCCGCCCGCGCCCCGGATCGTCTCGGTGGAAAGATAGGCGCCGTCTTCCCGGATGTCGACCAGCAGCTTGATGTCTGGGTTCTTCATCTTGACGGTGAGTTCGGGGTAAAGCGGAAGCAGGTGCCCGCCGAGCTCTTGCTGGATGTCGTTCGTCTTCAGCGGAAATGTCTTGTCCGCACGTCGCGCTTCAACCTTGAATGTCCTGCCTTCCCTGTCCGTCCCGGCGAGGATGCCCGCGGCGGTCTCCTTGATCACTTCGATGTCGGCTTTGCAGTGGACGGCGGGACTGAACGACTGGATGCCGAACACTTCCGGCAGGCGCCGGATCGCTTCTTCCATTTCACCCGGATCATCGGCAAACAGGAACATCCGGTCATGTTCGGACTTCACTTTCACCGAGTCCAGGTCTTTCATTATTTTCCGGATGTTGTCACGCAGCTTCCGGATGAAGAAATTTCGGTTTTTCCCCTTCAGGGAAAGTTCTCCGTATCGGATGAGGATTTCTTTGTATGTCATGATTGCGGCTCAAACCCTTTCTATGGTTTCCATGAATCCGGCAAATACTTCTTTGAACCGGGTGATTTCTTCAAGCTTGTTTTGTCGCCCGAAACTGAGCCGGATGACTCCGTGCCGGAAGTCTTCTCTCAATTTCATCGCTTGGAGAACATGGCTTTCCCTGCGGCTTCTGGACGAGCAGGCGCTTGAGGTGGACACATAGATCCCGTGCTCCTGGAGCGCATTCACCGCCACTTCCCCGCGGATTCCGCGGACCGCGACAGACAAAATATGCGGGGCCGTGTCCGTACCGCCGATCACGCGGATCTTTTCAAAGTTTCCGAAGAACCGGATGAGCTCATCGCGCCATTCCCTGTAAGGTGTCCGGTCCATCGATTCGTGCGCCAGCCGCATCGCCTTGGCCAGAGCGGCCGCATGCGCCACAGGCACTGTCCCGCTCCGGAGACCGCCCTGCTGGCCTCCGCCGAACAGATAAGGCAGGATGTGAATGTTCTTTTTCAGGATGAGCGCCCCCGAACCTTTCAATCCGTGAAACTTATGGGCGGACAACGAAATGGCGTCCGGCCCGGCCGGTATCGGCAGCTTGCCGAAACTCTGCACGATGTCGGAATGGAAAACGGCACGGGGCGAAGCCTGACGGATCAGACGGCCGGCCTGCTCGAGCGGCTGGACGGCTCCGGTTTCGTTGTTCACATGCATGACGGACACGACGATGGTGTCCGCGGTCAACTTCTCTTCCAGGTCTGAAAGGTCCAATACACCGTCCGGACCCGCAGCGACCGTCACGACGTCAAAGCCTTCACAACGCAGCCGGTCCGCCGTGTTCAAGACCGACGGGTGCTCGACTGAGGACATGAGGATCTTCTTCCCGTGGCCGGCATTCGCCCGCGCCAAGCCGAAAAGTGCCTGGTTGTTCGCTTCGGTTCCGCCTGACGTGAAAACAACCGTCCCGTCCCGCATTCCTGCGAGCTCCGCCACTTGCATGCGCGACCGCTCAAGCAGCCGGTCCGCCTCGATTCCAAGCCCGTGGAGGGAGGAAGGGTTGGCGAAAAAAGAAGCCGAAGCGGCAGAAAATGTCCGGATTACCTCGGAATCGGGCTGTGTGGTGGCGCTATTGTCAAAATAAATCATCAGTTCTGCTCCCTTTCCGAACGAAAGCCACCTTCACAAGCGTGAGGTGGCCGGTTCCCGGTATTATTATGTACGTCAGACTTCCTCTTTGACAAGTACTTCGATCTTCCGGATGGCACCCGGTTCCACGGATTCCACGGCAGCAGCCGCATCCTCGAGCGCTTTGCCGTAGCGGCACTGGTTGAATGCTTCCTCGGCTTCCGCCAACTGGTCATTGACCGCCGGGTTCGTTGCCCGGTACCGGTTTCCATATTGGATCAGCCGCTCGATGAGTTCGACATTTTCCAGCATCTCGATTGCCTTTTCCTCGACTTCGCGGACGCACTGTCCCGCCTTTTCGAGGTTGGCGTTGACGAGCGCCACGTTAAGCGGCAGGTCCTGGAGGTTTCGCGTCACAACAAACAGCTGCTCTTCCGCTTCTTCCAGGCGGGCATCCATCTCCTCGGGGATCCCCGGAGTGTTCGCCCGGTACAGGCGGCGGTCGGTGTTCTGGAGAATGCGCACCAGCTCATCCAGCTGTTCCCGCGCCTTCACTTCATCGACACGCAGCCGCTTCAGCCGCTCCGCATAATCGCCCTGCTCCTGCATGAGCGATTCGCTTTCCGCTGCGATTGCCTGCAGTTCTTCCTGAAGGATCGAATAAGCGGACTGCCCCTGTTCAATGCGGTCCGACAGCAGCATGAACTGCTTCTCCAGTTTCTGGAGCTGTTCAAGTGCCGCATCCGGAACGGCCGCATCCTGGTCGGACAACCGGTAGTTCTGCTGTACAAACCGGGCTTCGTCCGCTGTGTTTCGGGTGAAATCACCGAGATCCGCCAGGCGTTCCCCGACCGGAATTTCGTTTTCTTCTACATATTTGCGCGCATAAACCTCGGCTTCCAGCTGGTCATAGAAGCCATTGATCTCTTCGTTGATGGCGCCGATCCGTTCCTTCACTTCATCGGCTTCAAGGATTTCCAGCTTCGCCTTCAAGACTTCCAGCTCATCTTCCATGCCGCTCAGCCGACTGTCGATGCGGAGGTGTCCGAGATAATAGTGCTGCTCTTCCATCTCACGGATGCCCGACTTCAGTTCGCGGATGGCCTGCGGGATCTTCGACTGGATTTCGGACAGCAGCACGGGAACGTCTTCAATGAGGCGGAACGTGCTGCGGGCCTCAGATGACAGTCCGAGCACCGCTTCCCTGGCCTTCAGGTAATTGCCGGATGCGGTCAGTTCGTCGTACTCCTCAAGCTTCGGATGAATCTGCCCCAGACGTTCCTCAAGCGGTCCGACGGCATTGCCGAACGAATGCTGATGGGCCAGCAGGTTTTTGCGTGCGGCCTTGAACTGCTCGTTCAGCCCTTCCATCTCCGTCCGGTTCGCTTCTTCGCTTCCGATCAGTTCGGCAAGTTCATCGAGGATCCGGTTCATTTCTTTGTCGCAGAAGGCGATCTTTTCCTTGATGTCCTCCTCGATCTTCGTGGCTTTGCCGAAGCGGAGCCGGTCGACGGCCTCTTCCGCATCAAACAGCAGGTTGTCGATGGCCGGCATATGGACATCCATCACTTCTGTCCAGCTGCCGCGCCACTTTTCGAACCGTTCCTCCGTCTCGCCGTTCATGTTGAGCTGCTTGACCTTCGTCAACTCCTCCAGAATCGGCTTGTGCTGGATCTGCATCTTTTCGACTTCGAGTTTTTCTATGATTGCTGTATGCTTTCGCCGGATGATAAAGGCGATGGTGATCAATGCAATGAGTACGATGATCCCGATGATGAGATACTTCAAGGTCATCCCCCTGTTCCAAAATCTCTATGAACGCTGTATTATCACTAATAGTACCATGTTTCTTTTGATTATGCCGTTCAAATTCGCAAGAACCCTCAATTTTCGTCACGGTTCATCAACAAGCGCCGGAATTCCGGCAGAAGGAGCGAATCATTCATGTTTACATCCCTTGGCTACGAAGGCACCCTGCAGGAAAAATACGATCAGCTGTCCAGGCAGCTGGATGCCCTTCTGGAAGGCGAGCCGAACGAAACGGCCAATCTCGCAAACGCCTCCGCCCTGCTGAATCAATTCATGGAGCGGATCAACTGGGCCGGATTTTATTTGATGGACGGAGAAGATGAGCTCGTCCTCGGCCCGTTCCAGGGACTTCCGGCATGTGTCCGGATCCCGCTCGGCAAAGGCGTTTGCGGTACGGCGGCGAAAGAGCAAAAAACGCAGCTCGTCGACGATGTCTTCGCCTTCCCCGGCCATATCGCCTGTGACGCAGCATCGCGCTCGGAAGTCGTCGTCCCGATTGTCGTGCAAGGCCGGCTGATCGGCGTGCTGGACATTGACAGCCCGGAAAAATCCCGTTTCACGAAAGAGGACGCGGAAGGGCTTGAAAAGTTCGTCGGCATCCTCGCCAAACACCTCGGCAACTGAACAGCGGACATCCGTCCATGACAAAACCGCCTTCTTTAAGAGAAAGGCGGTTTTTGTGCCTCCTGATTCACTCTCCGGCAGTCGCGGCCGTCTTCGCCCGCATGGCGGCGAACGCATTTCGCAAGTCCTCGACGAGGTCATCGGGATGCTCCAGGCCGGCCGAGAACCGGAGCAGGCCGTCCGTGATGCCCATCGCGGCCCGGTCATCCCCGGGAACTCCGGAATGGGTCATCGTCGCCGGATGCTGGATAAGCGATTCGGCGTCACCGAGACTTACGGCGATTTTGATGAGGGAAAGCCGGTCCATGAATTGCTGGGCTTCCGCAAGCCCGCCGTCGATCGTGAAAGACAGAATCCCGCCGCCGGCACTCATCTGGCGCCTGGCGATCGGTGCCTGCGGATTGTCCGCATCAAACGGGTAATGGACTTCCCTGACCATCGGCTCCGTCTTCAGATAGTCGATCACCCGCCCGGCATTTGCCGTGTGGCGCTCCATCCGGACGGCAAGCGTCTTCAGCCCGCGCAGCAGGAGCCACGCATCGAACGGCGACATGATCCCCCCGTAGTCTTTCTGGATCGTCATGCGCAGATCGGCGATTTTGTCCGCATCCGATCCGGTCAGGAGGCCCGCGATGACATCCCCGTGGCCGTTGATATATTTCGTCGCGCTGTGGAGCACGAAGTCCGCACCGATTTCAAGCGGGTTCTGGATGTACGGAGAAGAAAATGTGTTGTCGACGATGACCGTCAGATTATGCCGACGCGCGACATTGACGGCCGCCTGCAGATCGGCGATCTCCATCGTCGGATTGATCGGCGTCTCGATGTAAATGACGGTCGTCTCCGGCTTCACCGCCGCCTCGATCTCTTCTTCGTTCCACATGCGGATCAGGTCATGGGTGATCCGGTATTTCTCCTCCATGATGTGGAGCAGCCCGAACGTGCAGCCATAGATGCCCCGAGTGGCCAGGATATGGTCACCCGCTTTGGTCGCGTAGGTCAGGATCGCACTGACGGCCGCCATCCCCGAACCGAACGCAAGCGAACCCGCTCCTTTTTCCAGTGCCGTGATCCGGTCCTCGAGCGCACGCACCGTCGGATTCGTCAGCCTCGAATAGATATTGCCCTCCTGCTCCCCCGCGAATCTTGCCGCCCCCGTTGCGGCATCGGGAAACACGTAGGTGGACGTCTGATACAGCGGCATGGCAAGACTGTCGTGATGCTCATGGGGGGCGTGGCCGGTGTGGATGGTCAGTGTATCCCGGTGGACTTTTTTCTGATCCAATGTCATCTCTCCTTTTAAACCCTATTCAGCATTTTCTGCCTTTTCTATCATTGTATCTTTCTTTCTCCGAAAAGGGAACCTGTCCGCCCGGCGATTTCTCCTTGACTCGGGACGCCCGCCGGGTTATGATAGTCGTTGTGTAAAATAAACGCAGCAGTTGTGTGAGCAAGGACGTTCATTTCATCCCTTCGCAGGCATGCTTGCGAACGGTGCATCGCGTAACCCCCGGCTGCTGGGGCGAAGGTGCAAGATGATGAAATGTCGCCGTGCTTGAACGCATCTGGTTTTTATTTTACTCAAAATAAAACCAACAGAGGAGGAGTCATTCATGGCTCGCTACACAGGTCCTTCCTGGAAACTCTCCCGCCGCCTCGGCATTTCCCTGAGCGGTACGGGCAAAGAAATCGAAAAACGTCCTTACGCTCCAGGCCCGCACGGCCCGAACCAGCGTAAAAAACAATCGGAATACGGTCTCCAGCTTCAAGAGAAGCAGAAACTCCGTCACATGTACGGTGTGAACGAGCGCCAATTCCATACAATGTTCCTCCGTGCAGGCAAAATGCCCGGCAAACACGGTGAGAACTTCATGATCATGCTCGAGCGCCGCCTCGACAACGTCGTGTACCGCATGGGCCTTGCCCGCACACGCCGTCAGGCCCGCCAGCTCGTCAACCACGGCCACGTCATGGTTGACGGCAAGCGCGTGGACATCCCGTCTTACCTCGTCTCCCCAGGCCAGGAAATCTCGCTCCGCGAGCGTTCCCAGAACCTGACGACTGTCAACGAATCCATCGAAGTGACAAACTTCGTGCCGGACTACGTGACATTCGATGCGGAAGCGAAAAAAGGCACATTCGTCCGCCTTCCGGAACGCAGTGAACTCGCTGCCGAAATCAACGAAGCACTCATCGTTGAATACTACAGCCGGTGATCATCAAAAAAGAGAGCCCTTGCGGCTCTCTTTTTTCGTGCGCTGTTTTGATACAATGGAACCGACGAACGGAGGGATCGCATGAAACTTGTTTCAATCTGCCCAAGCAACACGGAGTTGGCTGCCTATCTCGGACTGTCCGGGCATCTCGTCGGAGTGGATGATTTTTCCGACTGGCCCGCAGCCGTGCAGGATCTTCCGAGGCTCGGTCCTGACCTTTCCATCAATATGGACAAGCTCGAATCGCTGGAACCGGACCTCGTCCTCGCATCGCTCAGCGTGCCGGGGATGGAGCGCAATGTGGAGGAGCTGAAAAAACGCTCCATCCCCCATCTCGTTTTGGATCCGCAAAGCCTGGAGGATATCGCGGCGGATTTGATCACCGTCGGCGGGGCATGCGGGATCCCGGAAGAGGCGGAGCGGGTTTCAGCGGAATACCGTCGGTTCATCGAAGAGATGGCGGACCGGTCCTCGAGGGTGCCCGCCCGTCCTTCCCTTTACTGGGAATGGTGGCCGAAGCCGGTGTTCACGCCGGGCTCTGTCAACTGGCTCACCGAAGTGAGCCGGATTGCCGGCGGCCGGAATCTGTTTGAGGACGTGGAGCTGGCAAGCGTCCAGACCGACTGGGAAGACGTCCGGCTTCGAAACCCCGACCGCATCCTCCTCGCCTGGGTCGGCGTCAGGACGGAAAAAATCCGGCCGGAGCTGCTTGATAAGCGGCCGGGCTGGAACGGGCTTCAGGCGATGCGGGAAGGGCTTGTCGATGTGATGGAGGAATCCCTTTACTGCCGTCCTTCCCCGAGGCTTCTGGAGGGGGCCTGGAAACTCGGCCGGCTCCTGCATCCCGGTCTTTACGGTGACCTGGAGCTGCCGGACTGGGTTGGCCGGGAATCCTGAATTCAGTACGGTTGCATGAATATCGGTAATCTGGGACTCGCACACACAAAAACCCCGCCGCACAACCTCAGTGCAGCGGGGTTCTTCATTTCTTATCGCAAAGCCGCTTCCATGACGGACAGCACTTGTTCTGCATGAAGCACGGTTTCCCCGCCGCCCTGCACGAATGCATCGTTGCCGCCGCCTTTTCCTCCGATTGCGTTCAACGCGGCGTCCCCCGCTTTTTTCATCGAGGCCTGTACGCCGTTTCCGCGCGCCGCCACAAACTGCAGCTTGTCCCCGTTTCGCGCGGCAAGCAGGATGACCGCTTCCCCGCGTCCGGCAGCCGACCGGGCAAGCTTCTGCAGTTCGGCGATGGACCGGTCTTCAAACGCCGCCTTCACGATGCCGTCTTCCGCGCCGGCGAGCAGTTCGCCCGCTTCAAAGCCGAGCAGTTCTTCCTTCATTTCCGCTTGCTTTTTTTCAAGCGCCCGGTTCGCCTCCAGCAGTTTCCGGATGGCATCCGCCGCCTGCTCCTCCGGTGCGCTCAGCAGGCCGACCGCTTCTTTGAGGATTCCGTTCTTTTTCCCGAGCTGGTCCAGAACACGTTGCCCGCAAACAAAATGGACGCGCGTCTTCTGCTTGTGCCGCTCCGTGCCGAGGATTTTGATCGACCCGACTTCCCCCGTCGAGCGCGGATGAGTTCCGCCGCATCCGTTGTAGTCGAACTCCGGGATGATGACGAGCCGGATTTCTCCGTTGACCGCCAGTTCTTTGCGAAGCTTCGAACGGTCCAGTTCCGCTTCGGTCACCCATTTCGTTTCGATCGGGCGGTTTTGCAGGATGATTTCATTCGCCCGCTCCTCGGCCGCCCGGAGCTGTTCTTCGATCACGGAATCCGAGTCCAGGTCAATCGAGACGATTTCCGCGCCAAGATGAAAGCTGACCGTTGCATAGCCTGCCGTTTCGACGAATGCCGCGGTGAGGATATGCTGCCCGGCGTGCTGCTGCATATGATCGAACCGGCGCGCCCAGTCGATCTTTCCCGATGCGACAAATGCATGGAGCGGCGCTTCCAGATAGTGGCGGACTTCCCCTTCGACTTCCTCGACGTCCACGACTCGGACGCCGTTCAGCTTGCCGGCATCATGCGGCTGGCCGCCCCCGGTCGGAAAAAACACCGTATTTTCGAGCACTGCATACGGCCGTCCGCCTTCCTCCCCCTCCCGGATCACATTCGTCTTGAACGTCGTCCGGTAAGGATCTTCGTAATAAAACCGATCTTTCAGCATCTCTCTTCCTCCCCCATACGCGAGTGCACCCGAATCAGCTGAACTTCACCATCGTGTATTTCTTCTTGCCCCGCCGGATGATTGTGAACGCATCGTCAAGCCGGTCCCCGGCGCCGACGGTATGTTCCAGGTTCGTCATGCGCTCGCCGTTGATCGAGATGGCGCCGTTCGTGACGTCTTCACGCGCCTGCCGCTTGGAAGAAGAAATCTTCGCTTCCACAAGCAGGTCGACGATGTTTTTGTCTTCCTTCGCCGATTCAAATGTCGGAACATCCTTGAACGCGTCCTTCATTTCCGAAACAGACAACGCCTTCAGGTCGCCGCTGAACAGCGCCTGCGTGATCCGCTGCGCCTGGTCAAGCGCCTCCTGGCCGTGGATGAGCCGAGTCATTTCTTCGGCAAGCGTCTTCTGGGCTTTGCGCAGATGCGGTTCGTTTTCGACCGCCTCAGCCAGTTCGCCGATTTCTTCACGGCCGAGGAACGTGAAGATTTTGAGGTATTTCACCACGTCCGCATCAGCCGTGTTGATCCAGAACTGATAAAACTCATAAGGCGACGTCTTTTCAGGATCAAGCCAGACTGCGCCGCCCGCCGTCTTGCCGAATTTCGTGCCGTCCGCCTTCGTGATGAGCGGAATCGTGATGCCGAATGCCTTCGTTTCCTCATCGTGGGTTTTCCGGATGATCTCAAGGCCTGTCGTGATGTTGCCCCACTGATCGGATCCGCCGACCTGCACCCGGCAGCCGTAGTGGTTATAAAGATGGTTGAAGTCCGCACCCTGGATGAGCATGTATGAGAACTCGGTGAACGAGATGCCGGTCTCCAGGCGTGAAGAGACGTTCTCTTTTGCCAGCATGTAGTTCACGCTGAGCAGTTTCCCGTAATCGCGCAGGAAGTCGATCGCGCTCATTTCTCCGAACCAGTCTTTGTTGTCGACCATGACAGCCGCGTTTTCATCAGTGAAGTCAAAAATCTGCTCCAGCTGGGTGCGGATGCCGGCGATGTTGTGTGCCAGCTGTTCCTCGGACAGGAGCTGGCGCTCATCTGCCCGGAATGACGGGTCGCCGATCATGCCGGTCGCGCCGCCGACGAGGACGATCGGACGGTGGCCGTGCTGCTGGAAGCGCCGAAGGGTCAGGAACGGCACGATATGTCCGATGTGCAGGCTGTCCGCCGTCGGATCCGTCCCGCAGTACAGGGAAATCTTTTCTTCATCAAGCATCTTCGCAAGCGACGCTTCATCGGTCTGCTGGTAAAGCAAGCCGCGCCATTTCAGGTCTTCCATCAATTCATTCGTCATCTTTATCCCTCCAGACAATATAAAAAGCCCCCGCGGACCGGAAATTCCGATCCTGCAGGGGCGCCAAACTCGATCGACGCGGTACCACCCGGCTTGAGGCAAAGAAATGCCTCCACTCAAGCATGTTAACGCCATGCGGACGCCTCGCTCCGGAGCTGTAATTCGCGACGGGGCCACCGGGCAGCTTCCACCAGCCGCTGCCTCTCTGATCGTTCAGTGATCCCCGCCCTACTTCGGCTCCATCCGCGCTCGGTACGTATCGTTATCCAACATTCTAACCGTTTCGACATCATTGTCAATAGCGGATTGTCGGACCTCCCCGATATGGTATAATAAACAAGATTTTAAGGGGGGATCCTGTGGAATCGAAGAAAAATCCATTTAAATATATCGAGGAAAAGGTTGATGAGTTTCAGCATTCCAAATGGGGCAAGCGGACGAGAATCAGCTCGGGCGTCGTCTGGAACCTGCTGCTCCTCTTCCTGATCACGTTCCTCGTGCTCGGCGTGTTCGCCGGCTCGGTCGGCGCGGGGTATTTTGCTTCGCTTGTCGCGAAGGAGCCGCTCCGGACGAAGGACGAGATGCGCCAGGCGATCTTCACTTATGAAGAAACGTCCGAGCTCTACTTCGCGGACGGCATCTATCTCGGCAAAGTGAACGCGGACATCGAGCGCCGCGAAACGAAACTTTCCGAAGTGTCGCCTTTCTTGATTGATGCGGTATTCGCAACCGAAGACGAGTATTTCGGCGAGCACGGCGGGATTGTCCCGAAAGCGATTTTCCGGGGACTTTTCCAGGACGTGACGAATGCGTCCTCCCAGACCGGCGGCTCAACGCTCACACAGCAGCTGATCAAGAATCAGATTCTGACAAACGAAGTGTCCTATGAGCGCAAGGCAAAGGAGATTCTCCTCGCCATGCGCCTGGAAAAGTTCATGGACAAAAATGAAATCCTCGAGGCGTACCTGAACATCATTCCGTACGGCCGGAATGCGATGGGCCAGAACATTGCAGGAGTGGAAACCGCGGCTGAGGGCCTGTTCGGCATCAAGGCGAAGGATCTTAACCTTCCACAGGCCGCCTACATCGCGGGCCTGCCGCAGGCACCGTTCCTCTATACGCCGTTCTATGCCGGCGGCGGAGGCATGAAAGAGCCCGAGCATCTGAAGCCGGGCATCGAGCGGATGAAGACAGTCCTCTTCCGGATGAAAGAAACCGAGTACATCACGGAAGAGCAGTACAACGAAGCCGTCGTCTATGACATCACGAAGGATTTCAAGCAGCCGGAGCAGCGGGCAACCGAACGATATCCGTTCCTCACCCACGAAATCCAGCGCCGGACGGTTGAAATCCTGTCTGAAATCCTCGCCGAAAAAGACGGCATTGATCCTGCCCGACTCGAACAGGAAAAAGAACTCCGGGAGAAATACGAAATCATGGCCGACCGGGAAATGCGGAACGGCGGCTACCGGATCCATTCGACGGTGAAAAAGGACTTGTATGACGAGTTCCAGAACGTCAAGGACTCCTTCGACTTATACGGCCACACGTTTGTGGAAAAAACGATCGATCCCGAAACGAAGGAAGAAAAGGAAGAACTCAAGCCCGTACAAGTCGGCAGCATGGCGATCGAAAACGGATCGGGCCGCATCCTCGCCTTTGTCGGCGGGCGCGACCACCAGATCGAGGCGATGAATCACGCCACCCAGGCTTACCGTCAAATCGGATCATCCGTGAAGCCCCTTCTCGTGTATGGTCCGGCGATCGAATACGGCGTCATCGGGGCTGGCAGCCCGGTTCCGGATGTCTGGCTCACTTACAAAGGCTGGTCACCGAAGAACTTCCAATCATCCCGCCAATACGGCCTCGTGCCTGCCCGGGAAGCGCTCGCCAACTCCTACAACCTGGCGGCGGTCCGGCTCTTCGGTAAAATCAGGGATCAGGACCCAACCCAGTTCCTGGACAAGATGAATTACAACAGAATCCTTGATAAGGAGCGGAATGTTGTCTCGGCGCCTCTGGGGTCCTATACGGCTTCGGTCGAACAAAACACCGGCGGCTTTACAGCACTCGCAAATGGCGGCAAATTCGTCAAGCCTTACATGATTGAAAAGATTGAGGACAATGAAGGCAATGTGGTGTTCCAACAGGAATCGGAACCCGTTGAAGTATATAGCCCGCAGACGGCCTATATGGTCACAGACATGCTCCGCGATACGCCAAAGATCGGGACGGCTCAGATCATGCGCAACAACCTGAACTTCAATCTCGACATCGCCGCAAAGACCGGGACGACGACTGGCTACAAAGACGTGTGGCTTGTCGGATACAATCCGAACATCACGCTCGGCGTCTGGCTCGGCTATGACAATGAAAAGAAATATAAGCTCGATACGATGTCCAATACGTACGGACCGCCGAGCGCGCGCGTGAACAAGCTGTTCGCCCGCTTCATGAACGGCATGAACCGGGTCGAGCCCGAAATTGTCGGCGCCGGCGCGCGCTTCCAGCAGCCGGAAGGCGTTGTCTCCCGATCATTCTGCGGCATTTCGGGGCTTGCACCGTCTGCGGCCTGCTCGGCGGCCGGCCTCATCCGCTCCGACCTGTTCAATGCCAACAAGTTCGTGCCGAACAAAGCGGACGACAGCTTCGGCGGAGCGGGCGGACTGTATGTCACCGCCCAGGGCGTGCGTTACCAGGCACTTGCCTCCACGCCGAAGGAATTCGTCAAGTCAGGCGCTGCCGGCATCAGCAAGGACTTCGCGGACCGGATGCTCGCCCCGTTCGGCGGAGACCCGGCCGGATTGTTCCCGCAGAACTCTTCTCTCGGACGGAACATCGTCTCCGCCAAGAAGTATGAAGGCGTGAGCGGCGCACCGATCGCACCCGGCGCGGCACTGAGCGGATCCACGCTCACCTGGAGCCGCTCCGCTTCACCTGATGTCGTCGGTTACTATGTGTACCGCAACGGCTCGAGAATCGCCTCTGTGGCGGACGGCGGCTCGTACAGCGTGAACGCCTCCTCTCCGGGCGAGTATTACGTGGTCGCCGTCGACATCACCGGCCAGATTTCGGGCCGGTCCAACACGGTCAGCGTCCAGGCTGCAAAGCCGGAAGCGACCACTCCGGCACCGGGCGGCAGCTCCACCGACCAGGGAGGGGAAGATGCCCAGAAGCCGGACAAGAAACCGGAGAAGAAACCGGATGAAAAGCCCGAAGACAAACCGGATAAGGATACCGGCAAAAAGCCTGACGGCAACGGCAATGGAAACGGCGGCAATGAGAAGCCTCCGTCCGGTGGAAACAACGGCGGCAACGGCAACGGAAATGGCAACGGAAATGGCAACAACGGAAACAACGGAAACGACGGCTCCGAATCTCCGGACGACGGAGACTGAGCCGATAAAACCGAAACGATGGGCTGCCTCGGCGGCCCATCGTTTTTAATTCCCTCCTGAAACTTGAATTTTCCAAGGAGCGTTATCTTTATCAGACAGAGCGTTATCTTTATTCGGCAGAACGTTATCTTTTTCAGGCAAAGCGTTATCTTTATCCATCGAAGCTTTTTTCGGCCACCCAAAAAACCGTGCGGATTTTTTCCGCACGGTTCTTTTTTGCCGGATCAGTCTTCCATCGTGGACAGGTCGCCTGTCGGAAGATCCAACTCCCAGGCTTTGAGGACACGTCGCATGATCTTCCCGCTCCGTGTTTTCGGAAGTTTGTCCTTGAATTCGATTTCCCTCGGCGCCGCGTGGGCGGCCAGGCCTTTCTTGACGAACTGCCGGATGTCTTCCTTCAGCTCATCGGACGGCTCATAGCCGTCATGCAGCGCGACAAAGGCCTTGATGATCTCCCCGCGGACCGGGTCCGGCTTGCCGATGACACCGGCTTCCACGATGGCCGGGTGCTCGAGCAGCTTGCTTTCGACTTCGAACGGACCGACTCGCTCGCCCGACGTCATGATGACATCATCGACACGGCCCTGGAACCAGAAATAACCGTCCTCGTCCATATAGGCCGAGTCACCGGACACGTACCAATCGCCGAGGAAATACGAATCGTATTTCTCCGGATTGTTCCAGATTTTGCGCATCATCGCCGGCCAGCCTTTTTTGAGAGCCAGGTTGCCCATCGAGTTCGGAGGCAGGACATTTCCGCGGTCGTCGACAATGGCCGCTTCAATCCCCGGAACCGGTTTGCCCATCGAGCCCGGCTTGATCGGCATGCTGCCGTAGTTGCAGATCATGTGGGCGCCGGTCTCGGTCATCCACCAAGTGTCGTGGATGCGGCGGTCGAACACTTCCAGCCCCCACTTCACGACTTCCGGATTGAGCGGCTCGCCGACGGACAAGACGTGTCTCAGCGAAGACAGGTCGAATTCCTTGATGAGTGCGTTCCCTGCCCCCATGAGCATCCGGAACGCCGTCGGTGCGCTGTACCAGACGGTGACTCCATAGTCTTCGATCGCCTTGTACCAGTCTTCGGTCTTGAAGCGCCCGCCGAGGATGAGCGAGGTCGCCCCGTTGAGCATCGGCCCGAAGATTCCGTAGGCCGTGCCGGTGACCCAGCCCGGGTCTGCCGTACACCAGTAGATGTCCTCTTCCTTCAGATCAAGCACCCAGCGCGCCGTCTGCAGCTGCTGCACCATCGCATATTGGACGTGCATGACGCCTTTCGGCCGGCCCGTCGAACCGGAAGTGTAGTGGAGCACGCTGCCGTCTTCCTTGTCGAGCCAGACGGTCTCAAAGCGGTGGGACGCCTTTTCCATCTCTTTGTTGAAGTCGACGATCTGGTCGGTCTCTTCCACGCCCTCGCCGACGACGAAGATCTTTTCCAGCTTAGGCAGACGGTCTGCCGGAATGCGGTCCAGCAATTCAGGCGTCGTCACGATCGCTTTCGCTTCGGAGTCGTCCAGCCGGTCATAGACCGCCCCTTCCATGAATGCCTCGAACAACGGACCGACAATGGTGCCGAGCTTCAGGCCGCCGAGCAGCGCAAAATATAGTTCCGGCGAACGCGGCATGAAAATGAACAGCCGGTCCCCTTTTTCAAGCGTTGAATTCGCTTTCAAAACGTTCGCCGCTTTATTGGTTATCCTCTTCATCTGATCATACGTATAAGCTTCACTGCGATTGGCATCGCGATAATAGAGGGCCACTTTGTTTTTCCGGTATGAATCGGCATGGCGGTCCACCGCCTCGTGCGCAAGATTCACTTTCCCCGTACGGTACCAGTCAAATTCCTTCTCTGCATCTTCCCATTTAAAATCAGCGGCGGTCTTTTCGTAGTCCGCCAGATTGAAGTCCCCATCTCTGACCGGAATGATGTTTTTCTCCATCGTTGCCATGTGATCACCCTTTCGCTATACGAATACTCTTCTATTCTATACGAAAACGATTTATATGTGGCAATTTTTTAACTTTTGGGCCCAATGGATTATCTTTACCGGCGGAGCCGCTTGACTTCTGCAACCGGCACCTATCCGCAATGGATTTCAGGCGGTCACAAAAATTAGAATCTTCCACACGACCAGGTAGAGCGCTTTCATGTATAATTGATAGAAGCCACAACGACGAGGCGGTGACAATTTGGAACATGTGAAAACCTACTATTCAATGGAAGTGGCTCATCCGTCGGGAGATTTGGTCATCGAGGGGCCGGTCTCTCCAGACGTGCTGGAAGAGCTTCATTTTCATGAAGACCTCATTGCGTTCCGGCAGCCGGAGCAGCAGCACAAGGCAATCGTCGGCATTGCCCGTCTCCCCGAAGGACGGATCCTGATTGCCCGGCACAAAGAGACGATCGTCGGATATGTGACGTTTTTGTATCCCGATCCGCTTGAACGCTGGTCTGAGGGGAAGATGGACAACCTGATCGAGCTCGGGGCCATCGAAGTGATTCCCGCTTTCCGCGGCGGCGGCGTCGGGAAACAGCTTCTCCGGGTGTCGATGATGGACGACCAGATGGAAGATTATATCGTTATCACGACAGAGTACTACTGGCACTGGGACCTCAAGGGAACCGGTCTGAACGTATGGGAATACCGAAAAGTGATGGAGAAGATGATGAATGCAGGCGGCCTGGAATATTATGCGACGGACGATCCGGAGATCAGCTCCCATCCGGCAAATTGTCTGATGGCGCGGATCGGCAGCCGGGTGGACCAGGAATCGGTCAGGCAGTTCGACCAGCTCCGGTTCATGAACCGGTTCATGTACTGACCGGACAGCCGTCAATGGCCGCACTGACCGGAAGCTGAAGCAGAAAAGGAGTGTTTGCGATGATTCTTGAGGAGATCATGTCCACGGAAGTCCATACCTTGTCGGCCGACGATACAATCAAAGACGCACTGCAGCTTATGGAAGAGAAGAAAATCCGCCACCTGCCGATCCTGTCGGCAGACGGATCACTGGCCGGTGTCGTGACCGACCGGGACATCAAGGAAGCCATCCCGTCCACACTGATCGGCAAGCAAGATTCCGCCCTGTATGAGACGCCGCTTTCCGACATCATGACCCGGAACCCGATGGTCGGCCACCCGCTTGACTTTGTGGAGGACGCGGCAGTGCTGTTCTATGAGACCCAGATCGGCTGCCTGCCGGTCATATCCGCCGGTCGCCTTGCCGGGATCATCACGGAGACGGACCTGCTCTATACATATATCGAGCTGACGGGAGCAAGCCAGCCGGGTTCCCAGATGGAAGTCCGCGTGCCGGATGAGCCCGGCGTGCTGTTCGGCGTCTCCAAAGTCTTTTACAAGCATAATGCGAATGTCCTCAGCGTCCTCGTTTATCCCGACAAAAACAGCAGCGATCACAAAGTTCTCGTCATCCGGGTGAAGACGATGAACCCGCTCCCGATCATCGAAGATCTGCGCAAGGAAGGATATGAAGTGCTATGGCCGAACGTACCTGGGATCGACCGATGAAAAAGGCCTCGTTCGTCTTTTCGGACGGACAGCTGGATTACAAGTTCTCCGATACTCACCCGTTCAACCAAAAACGGCTTGTTCTGACAGCCGATCTTCTAAAGAATATCGGTGCCCTTCCGGATTCCGCCGTCGTCAGGTCCAGAATGGCCACTGACGAGGAACTGGCCCTCATCCATGATGAACGGTACATCGAGATCGTAAAAAAGGCCGGACACGGGGAAATCGCGCCGGAAGCCGCAGAGAACTACGGGATCGGAACGGAAGACACGCCCATTTTTGAAGACATGCATGAAGCGAGCGCCATGCTCGTCGGCGGGACTTTGACTGCGGTCGACGAAGTGATGGAAGGCCGTGCCCGCCATGCGCTGAATCTCGGAGGCGGCCTTCACCACGGGTTCCGCGGCAAGGCTTCTGGTTTTTGCGTCTACAACGACAGTTCGGTCGCCATCCGTTACATGCAGGAAAAATACGGCGCCCGTGTCCTGTATATCGACACGGACGCCCACCACGGCGACGGCGTCCAGTGGAGCTTTTATGATGATCCGGATGTGTGCACGGTATCCATCCATGAAACCGGGCGCTACCTGTTTCCCGGGACCGGTGCGGTGACGGAAAGGGGCAGCGGCAAGGGCTATGGATTCTCGTTCAACTTTCCGATTGACGCATTCACCGAGGACGACTCATTCCTTGAGATCTACCGGACAGGCGTTCGGGAAATCGCCGAGTTTTTCAAGCCGGATGTCATCCTCACCCAAAACGGCGCCGATGCTCATTACTTCGATCCCCTCACCCACCTTTACAGCACGATGAAGACGTACCGGGAAATCCCGAAGCTTGCGTTGGAACTGGCCGAGGAATTCTGCGGCGGCCGCTGGATCGCCGTGGGCGGAGGCGGCTATGACATCTGGCGGGTCGTGCCGCGCGCATGGTCGCTCATCTGGCTGACGATGACGGGACAGCCGCTGCCGTCCGGGCCGCTGCCGAAGGAGTGGCTGGAGAAGTATGGTCCGCAATCGCCGGTTCCCCTCATGCCCGATTGGGAGGACCCCGACCCGCTTTATGAACCCATTCCGAGAAAGGCGGAAATCACTGAGAAAAACCGTCACATGATGGACAAGGCACTCCATCTCATCCGGAGCGAACAGCAACGGCGCGGATAAAAAAGCGGGGCTGTCCAAATGTACTGAACGGCCCC
The DNA here is from genome assembly GCF_042432615.1 of Bhargavaea ullalensis. Classification (NCBI taxonomy): domain Bacteria; kingdom Bacillati; phylum Bacillota; class Bacilli; order Caryophanales; family Caryophanaceae; genus Bhargavaea; species Bhargavaea ullalensis. The sequence continues at coordinate 61,990 of NZ_JBHLWY010000040.1, read as the reverse complement.
GTGAGACAGCAAAAAGCAAGGACGGCGGGAGACTCCTGCAGGATAGCCGGTTGTCCGAGACTCCAGAAGAGCGCAATGCGCCTGCTTAGCCCCGACAGGCATAAGACAGGGCGCAAAGCGGAGCCTGCTCCGCGGCGCGCAATGGCTTATGACCCGAGGGGCTGGCGCATGGAGCTTGCCCCGCACGGCTGTAAACCGGAGGAGGCTCGGCGACTGGCCTGCGGAAAGCGACCAAAGTCCTTGCCTTTTGCTTTTATTTTTGTGAAATGGACTTTTCGGACAGCCCGGTTTTAAATGATTATTTTGCGGACTCCCGCACTTCGATCCTGTGAGGCAGGATGACGTTCGGGTCTTCAATTTCTTCATTGCTCATGAACTTGGTGAGGAGCCGCATCGACACGGCTCCGATGTCGTAAAGCGGGATGACGACCGAGGTCAGGCGCGGCCGGACCATCCTGGCAAGCTTCGTGTTTTCAAAACCGATGACTTCCACGTCCCCCGGCACCGCAAGGCCCGCATCCAGCACGCCATGGATGACGCCGATGGCCAGTTCGTCGCTTCCCGCAAACACGCCCGTCGGCCGGCGGTCGGTCGCATGCCAGGCCTCAAGCGCGGCATCGTAAGAATCTTCCAGTTCAAAGACAAGTCCTTCGTCCAGTTCGAGACCGGCTTCCCGAAGCGCATCCCGGTAACCTTCCAGCAGAAAGTCCCGGTTGATCACGGTGTCAAACGGACCCGACACGAAGGCGACTTCGCGGTGACCGTTGCCGATCAGGCGGGAGACGGCCTCCTGCGCCGCTCCTTTGTAATCGATGTTGACAGAAGGAATGCGGCCCTCCAGATCGACCGTGCCGGCCAGGACGACCGGCACGGAGGACCGGCCGATCTCTTCCCGGAGCGCCGGCGTGATCGCGTCGCTCATGAGGACAATGCCGTCCACTTGTTTGCCGAGCATCGTTTCAAGCAAGCGGATCTCCTTGTCCTCGTTCTGGTCGGAGTTAGACAGGATGATGTTGTATTCATACATCGTGGCGATGTCTTCAATCCCCCTAGCCAATTCCGCATAGAACCCTTTCGAAATGTCCGGGATGATGACCCCGACAGTCGTCGTTTTTTTGCTCGCCAGTCCGCGGGCAACGGCGTTCGGCCGGTAGCCGAGACGATCGATCGCCTCTTTCACTTTCTTGCGGGTGGCGGGCTTGACGTTCGGGTTTCCGTTGACGACCCTGGAGACGGTCGCCATCGAAACATTCGCCTCCCTGGCCACATCGTAAATTGTTACTGTCATTTCGATGATCCCTCCGATGAAAACGCTTCGTTTGTTTTCATTTTACGCTAAATTCAGCCCAACTCAAAGCAGAAAACGAAAGAAGGCCAATTTCGGGCTGCACCATCAATGCCATCTGGCCCGGAAAACAGCAAAAAGCAAGGACGGCGGCTGTGCTCCTGCGAAAAAGCCGACCGGCCGGAGACCCCGCATGGCGTTTGGCCGGAGGGCTTGGCGGTCGGCCCGCAGAAAGCAGCCTAAGTCCTTGCTTTTTCACCTTCTGAGAAGTGCATCACACGAGGATCGCGTGGGATTTCATGAACTTCTGGAGTTCGCCGTAGAACTCGTCAAACTGATCGAGGTCCATTTGCTGCTGGGCATCCGACAAGGCAACCGCCGGATCCGGATGCACTTCCGCCATGACGCCGTCGGCCCCGACGGCGATAGCCGCCTTCGCCGTCGGAAGAAGCAGATCCCGGCGGCCCGTCGAGTGGGTGACGTCGACGAAAACCGGCAAGTGCGTCTCCTGCTTGAGAATCGGAACCGCGGAGATGTCGAGCGTGTTCCGGGTTGCCCGCTCATAAGTGCGAATCCCGCGCTCGCACAGCATGATTTGGTCGTTCCCCTGGGAAATGATGTATTCAGCCGCATTGATGAACTCATCAATCGTCGCCGCGAGGCCGCGCTTGAGCAGGACCGGCTTGCGTACGGATCCCGCCGCCTTCAGGAGCTCAAAGTTCTGCATGTTCCGCGCTCCGATCTGGATCACATCCACGTAATCGAGCGCTTCTTCCAAGTGGCCCGGCGTGATAATTTCAGAAACAACGGCAAGGCCGTTCTCTTTCGCCGCCCGGCTGAGGATTTTCAGGCCTTCAAGACCGAGGCCCTGGAAGTCATATGGCGATGTGCGCGGCTTGTAGGCACCGCCACGGATCAGCTTCTGGCCTTTTGCCGCGATGGACTGGGCCACCTGGGAAACTTGCTCATATGATTCGACGGCACACGGGCCGAAGATGAACGTCGGCACGTCCTGGCCGATTTTCTCGCCGTTCACATCGATGACCGTGTCTTCTTTTTTCTTCTTCCGCGAAACGAGGAGTGCCTTCCGGTGATCCTCTTCCTGCTGTTCAAGCGCAGTCTTGAAAATTTCCTTGAAGATATGTTCAACGGTCGACTGAGGTACCGGACCGTTGTTGTACTCTTTCAGGAGATTGAGCATATGGCGTTCACGGAGAGGATCATATCGGTTGACACCCTGCTTTTCCTTTACTTTCCCGATTTCCTGGACCACTTCCGCCCGTTCGTTGATCAGACGCAGAATCTCCAGGTTCAGGTCGTCCACTTTGCCGCGAAGGCTTTCCAAATCATTCAGGCTCATTCCCGTATTCCCCTCTCTATTGGTTGATCGCTATATCCGGCAGCCGAGGCTCCGAAGTATAATGAACCCATTATAGTGGAGTATGTCTCATTTTGTCACGTCATATTTGCTGAAAACTTCAAATTTATTATTGTAAGCGCTCTCAACCCGTTTAAATGGAAGAAATCTCCTTAAAATGAAACAGCATGACAGCGAAAATTCGAATATCGGCAGGAAAAAGCCAAGTGAAAAGGCCTGTCCGGGTTCAACCGGACAGACCTTCCTTTTTCAGGCTGGCCTGGCGTAGCGCATGCAGCCTATTTTCAATCATGTGTTTTTGTTGTCTTTTTTGTCGTTGTCAATTTTAGAGATGTGGTTCATCGCCATCACTTTGTTGTCGCCTTTGTTTTCGGAGTTGTCATAGCCGTACTCCGAGTTTCCGGACTTCTGGTTCTTCAGTTCCGGGTTCTGTCCGGACTTGTCGCCCGACTTTCCGGAAGAGGCGTCTTTGGCCATGTCTTTTGCCTGGCCTTTCTTTTCATCCACCGCATCCTTCATCGCTTCCGCTGCGGAGCTCACCTTGTCCTTGCCGGTGTCGATGGCATCCTGGACTTTCTCTGCTACCGTGTCGATGAACTCGATCGGCTCTTCTCCTTCGGAGGATGCCGTGCCGTCGTCCATCGGCGCATTCTGGCCTTTCTTCATCGATTTGACTTTGTCGACCATCTGGCCGGCCTGGTCCTGGATGGACTTGCCGAGATCGCTTGTTTTTTCTTTGGCGGTCTTGGTCATGTCGGCCGTCTTGTCTTTCGCGACGGAAGACAGTTCGATGCCCTTTTCCTTCAGATTCACGGCCTGCGTCGACACGTCTCCGCGGAGCTCTTTGCCGGACTTCGGTGCGAGCAGAAGCGCGGCTGCAGCACCGATCAGACCGCCGATGATGGCGCCTGTCAGGAAGCCTCCGCCGCCTTCGTCTTCAGAGCCGCGGTCATTCCGATAGAACGAATCCGAGTAGTTGTCCCGGTAGCTGTAGTCGTATTGATTTGGGCTGTACATGTCATATGTGCCGCTGTGCTGAGGATCGTAGTGATCGCTGCCTTGACCTCCCGCCTGCGTGGCGCCGGGCTGGCCGGCGTAGTAGTCCTTGTCGTAGCCGGAATCGTTGTAGTTTGGTTTCAGGTTGCGGTCTTCATTCATTTCGGTTTCCTCCTTTAAATTGAATCGTTTGGTGACAAACCGGTCAATTGCCTTGCAGGAACAATGCCTGTCCGGCCCGCTCAGCGGGTTCCCGGACCGGGAAGCCTTTTTTGCCCGGGTACCGTATACTCCGTCCAGCCGTCACTCCCGGTTCCTTTGCGCTCTTTCCACTTGTCGCGGATTCCAAGCACAACGTTGCTCCATTGGACGACTTGCGCGATTTTATCTTCATTGCGCTCGACTTCCGCGGAGACCGAAGAGGTGATCCGGCGGACAGAGGAGTTCAGGTTCCCGAAAGATTCACCGACGCCCTGCACGGCCTGTACGACTGTGTTGAGCTGTTCGCTCTTGTGCTGGATGTCCTCTGCAAGCAAGTTCGTTTTATGCAGGAGTTCGGTCGACTCCTTCGTCAACCCCTGCAGCTGCCCTTCCAGGCCGTCCACTGTCTCGGAAACGCTGTTCAGCGTCTTCTTGAGAGACCCGAGGGTCATGGCAAGGGCGATGCATAAGATCAGGAAAGCGACGGCTGCCACAATCGCCGCGATGTACAACAAATTCTCCATGCCTTTTCCTCCTATCATGTAGTGCGCTTATCATACTAACGTTGTACCCCTGCCAATGCAGGAATAAACGCTCCGCCTAACCTATTCGACACTTGGCCACCGGACTCCTTCCCGAAAGAAAAAAGACAGCCCGGCAAAGGCTGCTCAGGCTGTCTTTCCTTCCTTCACAAGCTCCGTGAAGGCTTTTTCGTATTTCTGCACGTCTCCCGCCCCCATGAACAGGAGCACCGCCCCTTCATGGTCCAGCAGGCGTTCAATGTCTTCCACTCCGATGACCGAACTGCTGCTGATCTTGGAGGACAGGTCCTGGATCGTCAGGTCCCCGTTCTTTTCCCGGGCCGAACCGAAGATTTCGCACAGGTAGATGCTGTCGGCTTCCCCGAGGCTTTCGGCAAACTCATCCAGGAATTTGGCCGTTCTGGAGAAGGTGTGCGGCTGGAAGATGGCGACGATTTCCCGTCCCGGGTACTTCTGCCTGGCCGACTGGAGGGTCGCTCGGATCTCTGTCGGATGATGGGCATAATCGTCCACGATCACCCTGCCTCCGAGCTGCGTCTCGGTGAAGCGCCTTTTCACGCCGCCGAACGTGTCCAGTCTCCCCTGGACGATTTCGGCAGGGATGTCCTCATAATGGCAGAGCGAAATGACCGACAGCGCGTTCAGCACCGCATGGTCGCCTGTCTGAGGGACATGGAATGTGTGGTAAGCCTCGTTCCGGACCCGGACGTCAAACGTCGTGCCCGTCTCCGATCGCTGCAGATTATGTGCGATGAAATCATTTTCGGGCGAGAAGCCATAGTAGATCACCGGAACATTCGCCTGGATGCGCTGGAGCTGATCGTCGTCTCCGCAGGCGATCAGGCACTTTTTCACTTTCCAGGCCATTTCCTGAAATGCATCAAACACATCATCCACGTCAGTGAAATAGTCCGGGTGGTCAAAGTCGATATTCGTCATGATGGCGTAGTCCGGTTCATACGCAAGGAAATGCCGCTTGTATTCACAGGCCTCCAGAACGAAATATCGTCCGTCCGGATCGCCTTTGCCGGTGCCGTCGCCGATCAGGTAAGTCGTCGGACCGTAGCCGGCGAGCACATGGGCAAGAAGCCCGGTCGTGGATGTCTTCCCGTGAGAGCCCGTGACTGCCACCGAGATGAACGAGTCCATATAGTTCCCGAGGAAGTCATGGTAACGGATGACTTCAAGGCCGAGTTCCCCGGCCCGGACGATTTCCGGATGATCATCCGGGTACGCATTGCCCGCAATCACGGTCAGCCCTTCATGTATATTGTCCGCATCGAACGGCATGATGAGGATGCCCCGCTCTTTTAGCGGCTCCTCTGTGAAGAAGTATTTTTCAACGTCCGATCCTTGGACTTTCTGGCCGGTGTCGTGAAGAATTTGGGCAAGCGAACTCATCCCCGATCCTTTGATGCCGGTAAAATGAAAAACTGTCATTGTGAGACCTCCCGGGATTTGGAATATCCCTATCCGCGGCCGGAAAATGCCGCATTCCGATTATATCATCTAACGTACGCACGCAGAAAAGCATGCATTTCATTTATTTTCACCATTCGTTCATATCGTATGCGCGGGCCCGCCCTGCGGTTCGGCGAAATCGCCGGCATCCGTCAGGTAGACATCCCGCGGCTTGCTTCCTTTTTGAGGAGAGACGTATCCGCGCTCTTCCAGCATGTCGATGAGCCGTGCCGCACGGTTGTACCCGATGCTGAACTTCCGCTGAAGCATGGATGTCGAGGCGCTGCCCGCCTGCACGATGAATGTGCAGGCTTCCGCAAACAGCGGATCTTCCGCCTCGTGCGCCTCCGTTTCCCGGAGAAGTTCTTCCTGCCTGAACAGGTAGTCCGGCTCGCCGGATCTGCGGACAAAGTCGGTCACCCGCTCGATTTCATCGTCCGTCACGAAGGTTCCCTGAAGCCGGACGGGCGCAGGCATGCCGTTTCCAAGATAAAGCATGTCCCCTCTGCCGAGCAGCCGCTCGGCTCCCTGGATGTCGATGATCGTCCTCGAATCGACCTGCGAGGAAACGGAAAAAGCGATTCTTGCCGGGATATTTGCTTTGATCAGACCCGTAATGACATCGACGGACGGGCGCTGCGTCGCAATGACGAGATGGATCCCGCAAGCCCGCGCCTTTTGGGCGATCCGGCAAATCGACTCTTCCACTTCCGCAGGCGCAGCCATCATCAGATCCGCGAGTTCGTCGATGACGATCAGGAGATAAGGAAGCTTCCGGCCAAATTCACGGTGATCATCGGCTTTCCGGTTGAACCGTTCGATGTCCCGCACTCCGGCATGGACGAACAGCTCATACCGCCGCTCCATTTCTTCAACCGCCCATTTCAGCGCCGCATTCGCCGCCTTGACGTCCGTGATCACCGGGCTGACAAGATGCGGCATCCGGTTATACGGTGCGAGTTCCACCATTTTCGGATCAATGAGCAAAAGCCGAAGCTCATCAGGTGAAGCCTTGTACAGCAGGCTTGTCAAAATGGAGTTGATGCAGACCGACTTTCCGGAGCCGGTTGCACCCGCGATGAGGCCATGGGGCATTTTCCTGAGATCCACGGTCGTGGGACGGCCCGCCAGGTCAAGTCCGAGCACCGCTTCCAGCGGCGAGTCGGATGCGGCGAACTCATCCGAGCCGATGATTTCCGAAATCCGCACCGGACGCGAAATCCGGTTTGGAATTTCAATCCCGATCGAGCTTTTTCCGGGGATCGGCGCCTGGATCCGGATGTCGCGGGCCGCAAGGGCCAGTTTGAGATCGTCCTGCAGATTCCGGATCTTGCTCACCTTCGTCCCGTGGCCGACAGTCAATTCAAACTGGGTGACGGCCGGGCCCTGGACGATTCCGACCACATTGGCCTGGATGGAAAAGTAAGAAAGCGACTCTTCAAGCTTTGCGGCCTGCGACTCCATCCACTCGGTGTCTTCCCTTTTTTCTGCAGGCGGATCCAAGAAATCCATTCCCGGAAGCGCATAGTGCGGGAGCGGCTCTTCCACCGCAGAATCCGTTTCGTCTGCTTGGGGCGAAGGAGTGGCGGGAGCAGCCGGCAGTTCCGCTTTTGGTGCGAGAAGCACATCTTGCACGGGCGCGGCTTGAGGAGCTGCCGGCTGCCGCGGGGAGATGACCGCCTTGTCATGGCCGGCTGCCCGGCCGTCAGGGTTCTTCGTTGTGCTCTTCAGTCCTTTGAGGTTCTCCATTCCGGCCAGCCGGTCTTTGTCGGACTTCAGCATAACCACATTGAACGGGGTTCCGGACCTTCTCTTTTCCCCCAGAGCTTTCTCTTTGGGCTCATCAGGCAGTTCCGTTTCCTGAACGATCGGTTCCTGTCCGGTTCCTGCCTGATGGTCTTCAGTTGTGCTTGCATATTCCCGTGGTTGTGCCGGGACATCATTTTCCGGCTTCTGCGCCAATCCGGGCCGTGCTTCGCTCTCAAGTTCCCGGGTTGCGTCACGGCCGGCTTCCGGCCGGTCCTCCGGTTCCATTTTCGGCGTTTTTGCGGCCGCGGCCGGGATGTTCATGATTTTCTTCCAGTGGTCAGAGGCTTCCGGTTCCGCTGCTGTTTCCTTCCTCACCGGGCGGTTTTCGGGATTCGTTCCGGCAGCTTCCGGCCGGGACGCCAAACGGCTTTCATGCTCCCGTTCCGGTGGTTGGACCGCAGTCCGATCCTTCGAAGGCTCTTGCCGCTCTTTCAGCTTTTCACCAAGACCCGTGAGTGCGGCCTGACGTTCGGACGGAAGTTTTTCTTCGCTCCTGACCGGCCGGCGGCCAAGCCCATAAATCGGCGAAGGCACTTCAGACGGCGTGAAGCCGCGCGTCCGGACAGGCGGCTGCGGCCGTTCGTCCGGCAATCTGCGCAGGCGTCCGGATTCCGTAAAGCCGATGCCTGCTTCGCTGGGGCGAGACGGCAGTGCGTGGTCTTCTGCAGGGAAACGGCTATCCTGCCAGGAAATTCGCTCCGCAGACTCCTGTCTTGACCGGAAGGAGGCCGTGGCGGCCGGCATTCCGTTCCGGAACCGTCTTCTGTCGGTGTCCGTCACATGGAACGGATCAGCGGCATGTGCCGGGACCGGCAGCCCGGTTCCGTAAGCGTCGCCCTCATCCGGTTCCCCGCGGCCGGAATCCGGATCGTCGTGCACATCCGCTTCTGCGTCAGATATGAGCGGAAAACGGAACTTGCTGTTCTTTCTTGGGACGGGCTGTTCCTGTCCCGCGTCTTCTATGTATTCTTCCACCGTCGTCTGTTCAGGTTCATCGAGATTTCTCTGGAAAAACTTTTTAAACCAATTCAACAAGCATCACTCTTTTCAAAGTCGATCACTTTATTTTATCAGCCCCGACCGGAGGAATCAAACAGACATCGGCCGGCAACGCCGGGTACGGCCCCGGGAAGGGTATGCCAGTGAAGCGCAGAAGCGGAAAACCGCCCTCCGACGGACAAATAAAGGCAAGGCCTCCGGTGCTTTCCGAAAGCACCGGAGGCCTTGCCGTTTCTTGTATGAAATTCCTTACAGTGCGAAAGATTCTCCAGGCTTGCGGTCCCCTTCAAGAACAAGGATCCCTTTTTCCTGCGGGGCATCCGGCAGATCCAGCTCACGCGCCGAGCAGATCATCCCGGACGACGGAACTCCACGGAGTTCAGCGTCCTTGATGACCATTCCCGATGGCATGACCGCACCCGGCTTGGCCACGACAACAGACTGTCCGGCTTCGACGTTCGGCGCACCGCAGACGATCTGCAGTGTTTCTCCGCCGACGTCCACTTGGCAGATGTTCAGCTTGTCCGCATTCGGGTGCTTTTCCTTGGAGAGCACATGGCCGACAACGAACTTCGGCGAAAGGTCGATCTCAAAATCGAACCGGGCTCCGTTCTGCTCAAATGCGCGCTGAAGCCCGTCGAGCAGGGCTTCATCGACCTCCACACGGCCGTCCTGTCCCGCCTCCATATAACTTGAGGCATGGAACAGGTTGAAGCCGGCCGCTTTTCCGCTTTCAGCGTCTCGGATCACTGTGACATCCCCGTTTGTTTCTGTGCGGATTTCCGAAGGCGTTTCGGGCGTGAGCTGGACAAGCAACACATCGCCGACGCCCGCCTTGTTATAAAATGCGTTCATTCTTTTTCTTCCTTTCCGACCGGCCGATTTTTCGCCAAGATGAAGATCGGCTCCAGTTCCCCGTTATCATAGATGAACGAAAGGGACGTGACAGGCACGGTCCCGACCGTAAAGTAGTGCATCGTCATCTGTGCGAGCACGTCATATCCCGTCTCGTTCCGGATATCCCCGATGATGAGGACGTCCTGATGCGGGACGGACACGGTCATATCCCCCTCGATTTTCTCCTGCATGTCCTGCAGGAATTTATCGTTCAGGATCCTGCTTGCATCATACCCGTCGTTATTGTTGACGAAGTAAAACACATTGCCGGCCACTTCATCCTTTTTCACGCCGGTCGGCAGCTGCCGGACGCGGAATCTGGCCGATTCCCTTACCTGCTGTTCGCCCATGCCAAGATCACCCAGCATCGCTTCATCTATGAGCCGGTATGTCTTGCCGAGGTCGAGCGCATAAAAGATCCGGGTCTCTGCGGTGTGATCACTCGTGACGAACCGTCTCCCGTCCCTTGACTCCACCGGGAAAGACGTCGACCGGATGACCGGATAAATCCGCCCCGCCGCGTCAAACCCTTCCGACGCTTCCCTCTCCATGGCGGAAAATGTTTCATCGATCGTGTAGACCGCTTCGTCGATCGCCTTCTCTTTTTTCTGCTCGTATTTCGCCAGCAATGGCGGCAGGCTCAGTTCCATTCCTTTGCCGAGGGCTTTGTTCGTCATCCGGAGACGGTTGTTCTGCCGGTCAAACTCCCATTCGAACCGATCGGCACCGAGCCGCTCCTTCAATAAATTCACTAGCTGGGATGCATTCATCCGGTCCCCTCCTTCTCCGGCCCGCCGTCATCGGCAGGGCCCGGTCAATTCATCGTCAAGTCCGGGTCGTCCGGCCGTTCCACCGAGCGGACGATTTCCATCATCGTCCTCAGATTCGGCTCAATCGCCTTTTCCTTCGACAGGGTCGTCAGTTTGTTTCCGCCGCTGCCCGCGACGAGCTCATAGCGTTCGTTCCCCGCATCCGTGATGCCGGAAAATCCGAATACTCCGTTTTGCTCATACGTTGCCGTCGTGACGATCTCTTTCGCCGGATCCGCATAAAGCAGCTCATAGAACAGGCGGCTGTTGTCCGGCTCATTCGGATTGATGAACAACACATACGTCTCCCCGCCCTTTTCCAGCACAATATTCTGCTCGTCGGACCCTTCGCGTATCTTGAACCCGGCAGGCTTGTACAAACGGACAGATCCGACTTCCGCATTTGTCCGGTGTACATCCGCCCGGAACACTTTCCCGGCAGTCTCTGTGCCGTTTTCGCTTCGTTCCTCCGCAGTCGCGGAGCAGCCGGCAAGCATGACGGCAAGCAGGGCGAAGCCGATCAGACGAAGTCCTTTGGCCATCCTGTTTCCTCCATTCAAATTAAAGCATCCCCATCATTTTAAGCATGTTCCGGACGGCTTGCAACCGGTCTGTCCCCGCCTCCAAACCGCCACTGCCCGGCAAGCAGCCTGACGATCTGGCCGAACATGTCCGCCCTGTCGACTTCACCTGCTGTGAACACGCCGACCGCGCCGCCGGTCTGCCTGATGTCCTGGCGGTGTGAATACCGTTCCATGACCGGACCGAGCTCTTCGCCTTTCCTTACCGGCGAAGCCACTTCTTCCGGAAGGGGAATCTGGGCGCCGCCCGCCATGAATACTGTTCCGTCCGGCAGTGCCAGCGCCCCCCAGTTGCAGATGTAGAGACGGCCTGCGAGCTCCTTCACGCCGCCTTCAAGTCCGATTCCGATTCCTCCGGTGATTTTTGAGGCTGCGACGGCCCGGTTTTGGGCACCTGCCATCGTTTCCTCATCGCCGAAAGGCTGCCCCGACACGCCGGACTCGGTTCCCGCGCCCGTCACTTCAGCTTCGATGCCCATCGTTCGGAAGGCATGTCGCACCGCTTCCACTTTTGCCTTGTTTGTTGATCCGACCGTGATTTCATACATAGATTTTCCTCCTGGGACTTTGGGATTTCGAGATTGAAAAAGGAGCCCGCCGGCCCCTGTTTTCATACATTCTGCCTGATTGACTCCACCGTGGTGCGGTCAAGCGAGCGGATGAGCTTTGTGAGCAGCTCTTTCGCAGCGGCGTAGTCGTCGGTATGGATGATCGACGCCGCCGTATGGATGTAGCGAGAGCAGATGCCGATGACCGCGCTCGGAACACCTTCATTGGACAGATGGACGCGCCCGGCGTCGGTACCGCCCTGTGAGATGAAATACTGGTAGGGAATGTTGTTCGACTCGGCCGTATCGAGGACAAATTCCCTCATGCCGCGGTGGGTGACCATCGACCGGTCGAATATCCTCAGGAGCGTTCCCTTTCCGAGCTGTCCGAATTCGTTTTTGTTGCCCGAGGCATCATTTGCCGGGCTCGCGTCCAGCGCAAAGAAGATGTCGGGCTTGATCATGTTTGCGGCAGCCTGGGCGCCGCGGAGGCCGACTTCCTCCATGACATTCGCGCCCGAATACAGATTGTTCGGCAGCTGTTCGCCGTGAACTTCCTTCAGGAGCTCCACCGCCAGCCCGCAGCCGTACCGGTTGTCCCAGGCCTTCGCCATAATTTTCTTTTCATTTGCCATCGGAGTGAACGGACAGACAGGGATAATCTGCTGGCCCGGCCGGATGCCGATCCGGACTGCGTCTTCCCGGTCGTCCGCACCGATGTCGATGAGCATGTTCTTCACTTCCATTGGCTTGTTGCGGACCTCATCGCTCAGCAGGTGCGGCGGAATCGAACCGATCACGCCCGGCACCGGACCGCCGTCCGTCATGATTTCCACACGCTGGGCGAGGAGCACCTGGCTCCACCATCCGCCGAGCGGCTGGAAAGTGAGCATTCCGTTTTCCGTGATGCTTTTCACCATGAAACCGACTTCGTCCATATGCCCCGCGACCATGACTCTCGGCGCATCGGCTTCCCCTTTGCGCACGCCGAAGATGCCGCCGAGCCGATCCTGGATGACCTCGTCCGAATAGCGTTCCAGCTCCCCGCGCATGAAATCGCGCACGGCATGTTCATTGCCGGGTGCGCCCGGCAGTTCCGTCAATGTTTTGAATAAATCCAGTGTCTCTTTTTCCATCCGAAAACCCTCCCATATGGTGACCGGTTCCTTCCCATTGTAGACGATGGTTCAGAATGTTTCCACCGGGTTCTTTCGGAAGACGAAATTCAATCTTCCGATTTCCATATAGGGCCTGCCGGGCTTTCTATGATATACTGTGAAAAAAGCGTGCCTGAGGAGGGAATTGGGATGAACATGAAAGACTTTGCAGTAGGTGCCATCGCCGGCGCAGTTGCCGGTGCCGCGGTCGTTGAGGCCGTGAACCGTGCCGACCGGAATGTGCCGGCTGAAAAAGTGCTGGATAGCGTCAAGAGTGCGTTCAAGAAAGAAGGGCCGATCGAAGGCTCCTGGATTGTCATGAAGACGGAACCATTCCGACAAAAGGCCGTCCAGCTTGACGTGTACCGGGGCGGTCTCACCCGTGAAATCGAAGGCGTCTTCGAAGAATACGAGTTTGCGGCGGATGCCAAAACGGGCACCGTCGTCGAGATGACAAAAATCTGATCCACTTGCAAAAGGCGCCGCTTCCCGGCCAGGGAGCAGCGCCTTTTTTTCATTCAAACGGAGTCCGCTTGAGCGTTTCGGTCATTTCCTTCCCGCTTTCATCCCAGCGGATCATCCGGTAGACGGCGTCGTGGTAAAAAATGAATCGCCAGTTGCCTTCATAGGCCTCTTTCAACAGGCGTTCCTTTGCGAAGATGGAATCCATCGGGTAGTCGTCAAAGCCGAGCACCCATAGCGGATTCTGATGGGCATGGGTCGGCATGATGTCGCCCATGTGGATCATCGTCTCCCCGTCCCGCCGGATCTTGATGACCGCATGGCCATTGCTGTGGCCGCCCGTATGGATCATCTCGATGCCCGGAAGCACTTCGATCCGGTCCTCGAACGTCTTCACCTGGTCTTGGACCGCCTCCCAGTTTTCCCGGAAGTAGGTGCTCTTCGACCGGATATTCGGCTCTCGCATCTCGTCCCACTCGATTTGTGACGTGTAAATGACCGCGTTCGGGAAAACGGAAACGAAGTTGTCCCCTTCCCGCTTCGTCAAGCCTGCGGCATGGTCGTTGTGCAGATGCGTCATGAGGATGATGTCGATGTCCTCCGGTTTGAGGCCGAGCTCTTCCAGGCTCTCTTCTATGCGGGATTCCCGTGTCACCCCAAGGTTCCGGATCTGCTTGTCCGTCAGCTTGCCGGCACCGATGCCGGACTCGATCAGGATGTTCTTCCCGCCGGTCTGAAGGAGGACCGGCTCCGTGGCAAGTTCGATTTTATTGTCTTCGTCGACGGCGTATTTCCTCGACCAGAGCACTTTCGGGACAGGCCCGAACATCGCTCCGCCGTCCAGTTTGTTGAATCCCCCGTCAAGCCAGGTCAGCTTGATGTCGTGAAAGTTGTACTCATCCATGATGGATTCCCCCTCGTTCCTGAATTATTCCCCTTCGTCAGGCGCATTCCGAAATGCGGCTTCCAGCCGGTAGATCGGCTGGCCCATCGAGGAGAATTTCTCCTCGTATTCCGTCATGATGTTGTCCTCCGGATTGTCCGCATGCAGATCGAGCGACACATCGGCCAGCCTCATGCCGTAATCGGTCATGTTCATGAGCGAGTATTCAAACAGGCCCCGGTTGTCTGTCTTGAAATGCACTTCCCCGCCGGCCGGCATGACCGACTCATAAAGGCGGAGAAAATTGTCGTGGGTGAGTCTGCGCTTGGCGTGACGTGTTTTCGGCCACGGATCCGAGAAGTTCAGATAAACGCGGGACACCTCACCCGGCGCAAAAAATTCGGCCATCCTGCCCGCATCGACATTCAGCAGGCGCAGGTTGCCCGGCTTGTCCGCCACTTCGGCTTTCTGCACGGCGGTGACGATGATGTCGCGGAACATTTCGATGCCGATGTAGTTGATATCCGGGTTGGCCTGCGCCATTCCCGTGATGAAGCGGCCTTTCCCGGTCCCGACCTCAATGTGGATCGGCCGGTCGTTGCCGAATGCTTCCTTCCACCGGCCCTTCTGTTTTTCCGGTTCCGGAATGACGATTTCCGGACGCTCTGCTATGTAAGCTTCCGCCCATGGCTTGTGGCGTGCTCTCATGATTATCCCTAACCTTCCTGTTGCGTGTTGGTCCTGCGAGCCGCCAAGCGGCATGCCGGACGGCAAACGGAATGGCGCGGCCCGGCTCTGCCAGGCCCGCATCCTCCCCGTCTGTATGGACCGGCATCGCTCGGTCCGCAGTCAGTTCAAACCTTTCTCCTGCCTGCCGGTAAACTTCCCTGAAACGGACATGGCTGCCCGTAAATACTGTCCCGAAGACGAGCAGCAGTTTCAGCCGGCTCAGTCCGTGGATGACCGTGAGTTCAAGCTTGCCGTCCGCCGGGTCGGAACCGGGCGAAATCATCATCCCGCCGCCGTAGTACGGCTGATTGCTGACAGCGGCAAGCCAGACCTTGTCAAAACGTATCTGCCGGCCGTGCGCGGTCACCATTAGCCCAAACGGGCGGAAGGCGAACAACGCCCTGAAGATGAAAAAGGCGTAGATCAGCTTGCCTGCCCCGAAACGGTTGAAAGCACGCTTGAAGTGCGACCGGTTCACATCGCGGGAAATGACGGCGTCAAAGCCGACACCCGCGCTGTTGACGAAGACTGACCGGTCCTCTGCCCCGGCGGTGCCGAGGTCATACGGTCCGAATTCCGTAAACCGGGCGATTTCATCTGCGTTTTTAAATGACCGGTAGCCCCGGCCGAAGTCATTGCCGGATCCCGCACCAATCGAACCGATAAGCACATGCGGGAAGCCCGCCGCGCCCCGGATCACTTCATGGACGGTTCCATCGCCTCCGAAAGCGACAAGGAGAATCGGGCGGGGATCTCCGGCTGAAGACAGACCCCGGGCAACGGCAACCGCATGCCCGGGGCCTTTCGTCATGACTGTCCTGTGCGGAAAGCCGATCTGTTTCCGAAACGATGCCCACCGGTCAAGCGACCTGCCGTTTTTGGCAGCCGGATTGACGATGAAGACGACTTCCACGTTTATTTTGATGCAACCGGTGCGGGCAGCTTCTTGTCGAACGCGGCCATCAGGGCCTTTGTGACAGGTCCCGGCCGGCCGTCGCCGATCTGGCGTCCATCGATGGCCGAGACCGGCGCGATTCCGTTTGTCGTTGAGGTCATGAAAAATTCATCCATTGTGTAGACGTCTTCAAGAGCCATCGGCTGTTCATGGACCGGCTGGCCAAGCTCCTCGCAGCACTCCATGACGACCCGGCGCGTGATGCCGTTCAGGATGAAGTTGGAAACCGGATGCGTATGGATGACGCCGTCCTTCACGCCGAACACGTTCGAGGACGAACCTTCCGTGACCGTGCCGCCGCGGTGCAGGAGCGCTTCATAGCAGCCGTGTTCATGGGCTTCCTGTTTCGCGAGCACATTGGCGAGCAGATTCAGGCTCTTGATGTCGCAGCGCATCCAACGGATATCCTCGACGGATTTGAGCGAAACGGTTTCGGCCGGCTCCGCCCCTTGTCCATACGCTTTCGTGTATCCGGTGATGACCGGCACGACGCCTTCGCCCGGAAATTGGTGTACGCGCGGCGCAGCCCCCCGTGTCGCCTGGACATACACATGGCCTTCGATGATGCCGTTGTCTTTGACAAGTTGTTCGATCTTCGCTTTCATTTCCTCTTCCCCGTACGGAAGATCCATGCGGATTTTGGAGGCCGATTCATAGAGCCGGCCGATGTGCTCGTCCGCCGTGAACAGGATCCCGCCGTATACCCGGATCACTTCATACACACCGTCCCCGAAATAATAGCCGCGGTCTTCAATGGAGACGGTGATCTCATCTTCTTTGACAAATCGGTCATTCAGCAAGTAGGTGGACATTCCTGATCCTTCTTTCATAAATGATTGTCGGGAAGCCGGATCATTTTCCGGCAAGCTCCGCAATGGCGTCGGCGTAGATCCCGGCCGCCTTCACGAGGTCTTCAACAACTGCATATTCGTCTGCCTGATGGGCGACGTCCGGCCTGCCCGGGAACAGCATCCCGAAGGCCACGCCTTTTTTGAGCGTGCGGGCATACGTGCCCCCGCCGATCGCCAGAAGCTCCGCCGGATCGCCGGTTTGGCGCTCATACACGCGCTGGAGCGTCCGGATGAACGGATCGTCCGCATCCACATGGTGGGGCGGCGAATCAGATGACAGATCCATCCCGAAGCCGGACCCCTCCAGAGCCCGACGGCAGCGGGACAGCTTTTCTTCCAGCGGATATTCGACCGAGTAGCGCATGCTGACCGCCACTTCTCCGCCGTTCTTTTCATTATACGTCAGGACGCCGGCGTTGAGCGTTGTTTCTCCGGAAATTTCGTCAGAGAATTCGAGTCCGAGAAAACGGCCCCTTGAATCGTCGCCGAATGCCTGCGAGACAAACGAAGTGAACCGGGCGGCATCGCCTTCCATGAACGGATCCAAAAACTCTGCAAGACGGATTCCCGCGTTGACGCCGTCTTCCGGCTCCATCGCATGGGCGGCCTTGCCTTGCAGGAACAGCCTGCTGGCTCCTTCGCCGGCGGATTCAATAGTTCCCTCGAGTCCGTTGTCGCCGAGGAAGCCGCGGAAAGGTTCCAGGAGTTCTTCTTCGGGAAGCTTCACGACCGCCTCCGCCTCATCGGGCACCATGTTCGTCCGGCTGCCGGACCTAAATGAAACGAGCGGACCGGTTCCGGAGAATGGCACCTGCGAAAAGACGAGACCTGCGATCCCCTTTTCTGCAAAGATGATCGGGAAGTCGGCATCCGGTGCAAAACCGATGCCCGGCATTTCTTCCGTTTCAAAATACCTGTCCATGCATCGGAAGCCGCTTTCCTCGTCCGCTCCGATGATGAGGCGAACACGCTTGCCCAGCGGGATCCCCGCTTCCTTCACCATCTTCATCGCATGCCAGGCGGCGATTGTCGGTCCTTTGTCGTCGATCGCTCCTCTGCCGAACACTTTGCCGTCGCGGACATCCGCCCGGAACGGCGGCGTGGTCCATCCTTCCCCTGCCGGAACAACGTCCACGTGGCAGAGGATCCCGAGAAGTTCCTCTCCTTCTCCCATCTCGATGTGGCCCGCCTTGCCGTCGATGTCCTTAACGGTCATCCCTGCCTT
The DNA here is from genome assembly GCF_042432615.1 of Bhargavaea ullalensis. Lineage (NCBI taxonomy): Bacteria > Bacillati > Bacillota > Bacilli > Caryophanales > Caryophanaceae > Bhargavaea > Bhargavaea ullalensis. Next base: position 44,222 of record NZ_JBHLWY010000040.1, on the reverse strand, counting down.
CCTGCCTTCTTCGAGCATCCAGTCGAGCGCGCGTCTCGGCCCTTCCCCGAACGGAGCCCGCTCATCGGCAGTCGACTCATCGAGCACGCTGTTGATCGAAATGAGCGCTTTCAAGTCTTCTATGAGCACGTCCTCGGCTTGCCGGGATTTCATTTTCCAGTCCATATTTCCGCCTCCCGTCAGTTATAGTGCCATTCTACACGTTCCTCAAAAAATGAAAAGCCGTATGCAGTTCCTTTGCCAGATTGTAAATATTGTAAAACCGAGCCGGTGACGTTGGAATACTCTAATTATTGTTGTATAATAAGAGAGGGACCGTTCGGGTTGCCCAAACCAAACAAAGGATGTGTACGCCCTCTACAGAAGAGTCTTCGAGCATGGCTCGACGCTTTGGACGTCCGCTGGTCTTGCCAAGGAGATAAATGGTGAAGGAGTGGTTCTGGACATGAAACCTACTACCGACCGGATGCTCACCCGGATCAAGGATGTTTATTTGTACATCCGGGATCGGGGCACCGTCACGACCGATGATCTGGTCGATGCATTCGGCATCACTCCGCGCACGGTCCAGAGAGATCTGAACGTGCTTGCTTTCAACGGCTTGGTCGACAGCCCCAGCCGCGGCAAATGGACAACGACGGAGAAACGGGTAAAACTGACTTCTTGAGACTGTACACATACGAAAAGGATGGCCTGCCTCGCGGCGGGTCATCCTTTTTTGTGTGTTTTCAGCTGTTCCAATTCTTCCCCCGTCAGTTCACGCCAGTCGCCTGGCGCAAGACCGGGATCCAGCGGCAGCGGCCCCATCGCGAGACGTTTCAGGAAGACGACCCGCTTGCCCCGTGCTTCGAACATCCGCTTCACCTGATGAAATTTCCCTTCCGTGATCGTCAGTTCGATTTCAGAAACCGGTCCTGCCGAAAGGATGTTCAGCACGGCAGGCTGCGTGATGTATCCGTCGTCCAGTTCCACGCCGGCCGCAAAGGCCTCCCTGTCCGCTTCGGTCACTTCTCCGCTCACTCTGGCAAAGTATATCTTGTCGACGTGCCGTTTCGGGGACAGCAGTTCATGCGCCAGCTTTCCGTCGTTCGTGATGAGCAGCAGGCCTTCCGTGTCTTTGTCGAGGCGGCCGGCCGGGAACGGCTCGAACCGGCGGTATTCATGAGGCAGCAGGTCGATCACCGTCCGGTCCCGGTTGTCTTCGGTCGCCGAGACGACGCCCGGCGGCTTGTTCATCATGATGTAGATGAACTCCCGGTAGTGGACCGGATCCCCGTAAACGGTGACGCCGTCAACCGCCGGATCGACATGGAGCTTCGGGTCCCGTGCGACCTCTCCCCCCACGCTTACCGCCCCCTGCTTGAGCAGGGCCTTCACTTCTTTCCTCGAACCAAAGCCGCTGTTGGCCAGCAGTTTGTCCAGTCTCAAATCATTCGCCTCACAGTCCGAGTTTGTCGGTCAGCCGCTTGAGCCGGTCGCCGAACAGCTTCTGGGCAAGACCGGATTTAAACGAAATGACCGCATAGACGACCGCACCGACCGCAGCCGTCACGACGATATAAATGAATGCCCTCCCCTTCGTATCCGCAGGGCCGAACAGCCGGAGTCCCTTCAGCGTGAGCCAGGCGGCAAGCGCCATGGCCAGATTGAATACGAGAATGAGCAGCAGGCGGCGCATGACCATCGACGAGCGGTAGTTCAGCGCACGCGAGGCGACAATGATATTCATCGCGACCGCCACACCGTAGCCGATCACCGTCGCAAGAATCGCCCCCTCCGCTTCAAACAGCTTGATGAGCGGAATGTTCAGCGCCAGTTTCAGGAACAGGCCGATGAGCAGGTTCAGGACGATCCACTTGTGCCGGTCGATCGCCTGCAGGATCGAGCCGGTCACCGAATACAACGCGAACAGGATCGACGTCGGGGCATAGGCGCGCAGAATATCCGCGCCGACCGGGTCCTGTTCAAACAGAAGATGGTAAAACTCGCCCGACAGAATCATCAGGCCGAGGACCATCGGGAAAGTGAGGAAAGCGACGATCTGATACGTCTGATCAAGCGAGCGGGTCATCGCCGGGCGGTTGCCCGTCGTGAAGTAGCCCGTAATGATCGGGATGAGCGCCATCGAGAACGCCGTCCCGATCATGACCGGGATCATGACGATCTTGTGTGTCGTGAAGTTCAGCATCGCGAGCATCCCGTCCGACACGGAAGCGAGCCCGATGGACGCCATCGCCCGGTTGAATGTGATCATATCGACAAACTGGAACAGCGGATTGGCCAGCCCGACAAGGACGATCGGGAAAATGTAGACAATGAGTTCGCGGTACATGTCCTTCAGGCTGGCCCCGTTCGAGTGGGTGCTCCCATCAAGCAGCCGGTCGAACTCCGGCTTTTCGCGTTTCCAGTAATAGCCGAGGATCGCCAGGCCGGCCAGTGCACCGATGAACGCGGCGAACACTGCAAACGAAATCGCAGTCCTCGGCGATTCTTCCATGAAGTTGATGACGACATACACGCCCGCCAAGACGAACAGAATCCGGACGATCTGCTCCAGGAGCTGGGATACGGCAGTCGGCGTGAACTGCTGATAGCCCTGGAAAAAGCCGCGCGTCAGGCTCATGAACGGGACGACGATGAGCGCGAAGCTCACCCACCGGATCACGCCGGCGATTTCATCGACCGAGAACACCTGCTCATCATCGGCGATGACCATGTGCGCCATCGGTTCGGCTAGGAAGAACAGGAGGAGGAACGAGACAATCCCCGTCCCGATCATGATGCCGAGGCTGGATTTGAACAACCTGCGCCCGGTTTCATAGTCGCCGAGCGCATTATATTTGGAGACAAATTTCGACACTGCGATCGGCATGCCCGAAATCGCGAACGACAGCATGATGTTGTACGGTATGTAGGCATACTGATAAAGCCCCAGGTTCTCCTTGCCGACCATCGCATAAAGCGGAATGACATACAGGAGACCGAGCGCCTTGGACAGGAACAGCCCGATCGACAGGACCGCCGTCCCTTTGACTAAGTTGGATGACATAGGACCGTTCCTTTCTATAAACTATTCTACAGTGTACTCCGCGGCGGCCGATATCTCAAATCCTTTTGCGGAGATCGTGTTGTATAATGAAGGACGTGCCCGTGCAGAGCGGGTTGCCCGGGCTGCACGCGGCCGCCGGACGCGAATCATTCGACTCGGGGGCGTAATCGTTCGACTCATAGGCTTAATCATTCGACTCAGGGACATAATCGTTCGACTCGGGGACATAATCGTTCGACTCGATAAAACCTGCGTTCCAACCGGGAATGCAGCCGGCAACAACTGAATTGTCTTCTGGCCGGGTCTCAGGCCCGGTCATTTTGAAAGGATGGAAACTATGCATGACGTGATCATCATCGGCGGCGGTCCTTCGGGGCTCATGGCCGCCGCGGCTGCGGGGGCGGAAGGCGCCGATGTGCTACTGATCGAGAAAGGAAACAAGCTCGGCAAGAAACTCGCCATCAGCGGAGGCGGGCGGTGCAATGTGACCAACAATCTGGATTACGAGGAAATCATCCGCCACATCCCCGGCAACGGCCGATTTCTCTACGGACCGTTCTCCGTTTTTGACAATCAAGACATCATCCGCTTTTTCGAGGGGCTTGGCGTTCCGTTGAAAGAAGAAGACCACGGCCGGATGTTCCCGGTGTCCGACAAGGCATCAGACGTGGTCGACGCGCTGACGGGCGAGCTCGAAAAGCTCGGTGTCAAAGTCCGGTTCGGCGCACGTGTCGCCAAGCTGCTCATGGATGAGGAGCACATTCTCGGCGTCCGGCTCGAAAACGGAGAGGAAATCCGGAGCCGTTCGGTCGTCGTGGCATCCGGCGGCAAGGCCGTTCCTCAGACCGGTTCGACGGGCGACGGCTATCCGTGGGCGGAACGTGCCGGCCACACCGTCACCGAATTGTATCCGACCGAAGTGCCGCTTCTCTCCGGCGAGCCGTTCATCCGGTCGAGGACGCTCCAGGGCCTCGCCCTCCGGGATGCGGCCGTATCGGTGCTGAACAAGAAAGGCAAGACGCTCGTCACCCACCGGATGGACATGCTGTTCACCCACTTCGGGCTGAGCGGCCCGGCGATCCTGCGCTGCAGCCAGTTTGTCGTAAAGGAAATGAAAAAGACCGGCGGCGCTCCGGTCACGATGCAAATTGATGCGTTGCCTGATGAAAACACCGAAGAAACGTTCCAGAAGCTAGTGAAGGGCGCAAAGGAAGAGCCGAAAAAAGCGGCGAAAAATCTTTGGAAAGGCTTGGTGCCTGAGCGGTGGCTGCTGTTCCTCATGGAAGAAGCGGAAATCGATCCGGCGGCACCCGCAGGCCAAATCGCCCACGAGAAGCTGCGCAGCCTGTCCCGTCTTCTGCATTCATTCGAAATGACCGTGAACGGCACCCAGCCGATCGAAAAGGCGTTCGTCACGGGCGGCGGAGTGTCGGTGAAGGAAGTGTGGCCGAAAACGATGGCGTCCAAGAAAAAAGCAGGTCTCTTCTTCTGCGGTGAAATCCTCGACATCCACGGGTACACGGGCGGATACAACATCACTTCCGCACTCGTCACCGGCCGGATCGCCGGCATGAACGCAGCACAGTCTGCGCTCGGAACAGGTGAATAAGGCAGCATAAAACCCGGAGCAGGTTTTTCCCGCTCCGGGTTTTTCATTTCCCCCGGCGTTATCTTTATCTGATGAAGCATTATCTTTATCGCCCAAAACGTTATCTTTATCAGGCAAAGCGTTATCTTTATCGGATCTATGAACGAAACCCGGAGCAGGTCTTCCCCGCTCCGGGTTTTTTGCGTCCGGCTCAGCCGGCAACCACGATATTCACAAGCCGTCCCGGAATGGCGATCACTTTCTTGATTTCCTTGCCTTCCGTCAGTTCCTTTACCCGAGGCTCCGCGAGTGCGGCTTTTTCCAGGTCTTCTTTCGTGACATCTGCAGACACCACAACTTTTGTGCGTACTTTGCCATTGATCTGGACGGCGATTTCCACTTCGTCATCGACGAGCTTCGATTCGTCCCAGGCCGGCCATTGCTCATACTTGATCGTCTCTTCATGCCCGAGGATGCGCCAAAGCTCTTCCGTGATGAACGGGCAGATCGGCGACAGCATCTTCACGAAGCCTTCCGCATATTCCTTCGGCAGCTTGTCGGCCTTGTAGGCTTCGTTGATGAACACCATCATCTGCGAAATCGCCGTGTTGTTGTGCATGGCCTCAAGGTCTTCCGTCACTTTCTTGACCGTCTGGTTGTACACTTTGTCGAGCGCGCCGTCATTTTCTTCCGTGATCTTCGAAGAAATCGTGCCGTCCGCTTCCGTGTACAGGCGCCAGATCCGGTCAAGGAACTTGCGGGCACCGTCAAGTCCGTTCGTCGACCAGGCCTTCGATGCATCAAGCGGCCCCATGAACATTTCATAGAGACGGAGCGCATCGGCGCCGTGGCTTTCGACGATGTCGTCCGGATTGACGACGTTGCCCTTCGACTTGGACATCTTTTCATTGCCCTCGCCGAGGATCATGCCCTGGTTGAACAGCTTCTGGAACGGTTCCTTCGTCTTCACGACACCGATATCATAGAGCACTTTGTGCCAGAACCGCGCATACAGCAGGTGAAGCACCGCGTGCTCTGCTCCGCCGACGTAGATGTCGACCGGGAGCCAGCGCTCGGCGAGCTCCGGATCGACGAGCTGCTCGGAGTTGTGCGGGTCGATGTAGCGGATGTAGTACCAGCAGCTGCCGGCCCATTGCGGCATCGTGTTCGTCTCGCGGCGGCCTTTCATGCCGGTCTTCGGATCCGTGACGCTGACCCACTCCTCGATGTTCGCGAGCGGAGACTCGCCGGTGCCGCTCGGGCGGATGTTGTCCGTCTTCGGCAGCATGAGCGGCAGCTCTTCTTCCGGAACGGTCGTCATCGTGCCGTCTTCCCAGTGGATGACCGGGATCGGCTCGCCCCAGTAGCGCTGGCGCGAGAACAGCCAGTCGCGCAGGCGGTACGTAATTTTCTTCTCGCCCGCCCCGTGCTCCTCGAGCCAGGCGATGGACTTGGCAATCGCCTCGTCTTTATCCAGTCCGTCGAGGAATCCGGAGTTCACATGCGGGCCGTCGCCGACATATGCTTCTTCTTCGACGTTGCCGCCCGCGACCACTTCCTTGATCGGCAGGTCGAATTTCTTTGCAAATTCATAGTCGCGCTCATCGTGTGCCGGGACGGCCATGATGGCGCCCGTCCCGTACGTGGACAGTACGTAATCGGCAATCCAGATCGGCATCTTCTCCCCGCTCACCGGGTTGACGGCGTATGCGCCGGTGAAGACGCCCGTCTTGTCCTTGGCCAGATCCGTCCGTTCGAGATCGCTTTTCGTCTTCACTTTGTCAAGATACGCATCGACCGCCGCCTGCTGCTCCGGCGTCGTGATGTCGGAGACGAGTTTGTGCTCAGGTGCAAGCACCGCGTAGGTGGCGCCGAATATTGTATCCGGGCGGGTCGTGAACGCTTCAAACGACTTTCCGGACCCATCGACCGGGAACTGGATCTGTGCACCTTCGGAACGGCCGATCCAGTTGCGCTGCATTTCCTTCAGGCTGTCCGGCCAGTCGAGGTCGTCGAGATCTTCGAGCAGGCGGTCGGCATATTCGGTGATGCGGAGCACCCACTGGCGCATCGGACGCCGTTCGACCGGGTGGCCGCCGCGTTCGGACAGGCCGTCGATGACTTCTTCATTCGCGAGCACCGTGCCGAGTGCAGGGCACCAGTTGACGGGCACTTCGTCCACATAGGCGAGGCCGCGTTCATAAAGCTTGATGAAGATCCACTGTGTCCATTTGTAATATTCCGGATCGGTCGTGTTGATCTCCCGGTCCCAGTCATACGAAAATCCGAGTTCCTGCATCTGGCGCTTGAATGTCGCGATGTTCCTCGCCGTGAACTCGGCAGGGTCATTGCCGGTGTCCAGCGCATACTGCTCGGCGGGCAGGCCGAATGCATCCCAGCCCATCGGATGAAGGACATTATGCCCCTGCATCCGCTTGAAGCCGCTCAGGATGTCGGTTGCAATGTATCCGAGCGGGTGGCCGACATGAAGCCCGGCGCCCGATGGATAAGGAAACATATCCAGTGCATAAAACTTCGGTTTCTCCGGTTCGTCGACCGTCTTGAATGTTTTGTTTTCTTCCCAGTACTTCCGCCATTTGCGGTCGATTTCCTGATGATTGTAGCTCATGGCCCATTCCTCCTTAGAAATAAAAAATCCCCCGTCCCGAAACAGGGACGAGAGACTGTTGCGCTCCCGTGGTGCCACCCAAATTGACGGCAAGCCGTCCAGCTTTTCCTTAACGCGGAGGGACGGCACCTGCAGGCAATTTCCTGCGGTGCGGACTCGGGAGGCGAGTTCGGCGTTCCGTCCTGCCGGCTTGCACCGACCGCCGGCTCTCTTGGAAGGACCGGAACGCTTACTATTCCCCGTCAACGTCTTTGACTATTGGCATTATTGTACCCGATAGTCCATGCCGCCGCAAGTACCAGTGTGCGGGCGGATTTACACGGATGAAGCCCGGTGGTACGATGATGGAAGCATTGTTTGTATTTTCTGTCTGGAGGGCTGCATTTGGAAGAAACTCATACATATCGATCAAAGCGGCTCCGGCTGCCGCCCGGTGCCTGGCTCCTGCTGATCGGCGTCATCGCCATCGCCTTTACCCTGCGGTCCCCGCTCACTTCGGTCGGCCCGGTCATTTCCCGGATCATGGAGGACCTGGGCATTTCCAGTACGATCGCCGGCTTCCTGACAACAATCCCGCTCCTCGCATTTGCGCTCGTTTCCCCGGTCGTGCCGAAGATCGCTGACCGGATCGGAATGGCAAGAAGCCTGTTCATCGCCCTGCTTCTCCTGGTTGTCGGGATCTTTATCCGGTCGGCCGGAGGAACCGGCATGCTCATCACGGGCACTTTCCTGCTCGGCGTGGCAATTTCATTCGGCAATGTGCTTCTGCCGAGCCTGGTGAAGATGAACTTCCCTCTTCAGGTCGGTCTCATGACCGGCGTCTACACCGTGTCGATGAATCTCTCGGCAGGCATCGCCGCCGGGCTCAGTGCGCCGATCGCCAACTCAGTTGCAGTCGGATGGCGCGCTTCCCTCGGCATCTGGGCTTTGCTCGCCGCCGTCGCAGCCATCATCTGGCTCCCGCAGGTGAAGAAGCGGCCGGTGCTTGAAGTGTCGGGCCCGTCTGCCGGACCCGCACCGAGGCCGCTCTGGAAATCCCCGCTCGCCTGGGGCGTCACGTTCTTCATGGGCCTTCAGTCGGTCATGTTTTATACGACGGCCGCCTGGGTGCCCGAAGTGCTCATGTCGCGGGGGATGGATGAAAGTGCGGCGGGCTGGATGTTTTCGCTCGTGCAGTTCTCGCAGATCCCGTTCACGTTCATCATCCCGATCGTGGCGGGCCGGATGAAAGACCAGCGGCTGCTCGTGGCAATCATCACCGTCTTCTACATCTCCGGATACGGCGGATTGTTTGTGAACAACATGGCGCTCACTCCGCTTTGGATGGTCCTGATGGGCGTATCCGGCGGCGCCTCGTTCGGGCTTGCGATGTTGTTCTTCGCGCTCCGGACGAACACGCCGGCCGAAGCCGCCTCGCTGTCGGGGATGGCCCAGTCGCTCGGCTATCTGCTTGCCGCGGCAGGCCCCGTCCTGTTCGGCGCGTTCCATGACATGACAGGCGCCTGGAACGCATCAATCTGGCTGTTCATCGTCACGATCATCCTGCTGTTCCTGTCCGGACAGATGGCCGCCAGGAACGAGAAGACGGTGCCGACTGCGGAACAATGAAAATGATACGCGCGGTGAATTCCGAAAACGCCACACCACCATGTATCGGGTCACCTCGCCGGTGTCTTGCATCACCCCAGCCGGCGGATCAGCCGCCGAAATTCCTTCGTTTCTTCCGTCGTTGCCGGCCCTTCCCCGTAGCGGACCCGGACGTACAATCCTTCCAGCACATCGGCTGTTTCCCGGTCCGCTCCGAGATCGGCAAGCCATTCGCCGAAAGTCTGCCCGGCCCTGCGACCGCGGCCGGCATGGCTCATCTTCCTCTCCAGCCGGAACACTTCCCGCCGGACCGGATCGGACGGCCGGCGGGACCGGGGACTCCGCCGGCCGGGGCTTTCTGCCGGCACCCGGCTTTCCGGAAGAACATCCGGCCGCTGCATCGAGCGGGCGGCCCTGTACCGGTGAACCAAATACAGCGTCACTGCCGCCGCAACGATCAAGAGGAGGATGAAAAACACCACCGCGGCCCAAGGATGATCAGGAAGCCCGTCACCGCCCGTGAATTGAAAATCTTCCTGCTCCCCGGCTTCTCCCGCGTCCGGCTGCCCACTGTCGATCTGTTCCTGTTTTTCATTGAGTAGGTCAAGCAATGGCTCCGCCGCCTGCAGGAACGGCGAGGCGGCCCAGCCGACCAGGCTTCCGAGCACCGACATCAGCCAGGCGGCGGGAACGGCCAGCCGGCTCATGATCGGCCCGAGATTCAGGACAGCTGCGGCAAACAAAACGGCCGCCGCCGCCAACACAGCCAATACGCCGTCTTGTTTGCTGCCTCCCTGTCCTGTTTGGAGAACGGTTTTGGCCACTCGGACGAACACCGCAAATCCGAATTGTAAAATGAGCACTTTTAAAAGTGCATCCCCCGCTTCGCCCCCGATCAGGAAGAATGCGGCAAGACCGTAGCCGGCCGACAGGAGTGCAGCCGCCAGTTCCGTATCATGCGGACCGCCGGAAGCGAATGCGCCAAACCGCCAGACGGCGACCACTGCCAGGATGAGGGAGAATCCAAGGCTCAGTCCGCATGTCATACCGGCCAGGAACGCCAGCACCAACGCGACCAATGCGGCAAGGAGGGCATTCTTCCTCCTTAACGGGAAATACCCTGCACCGCCTGCCAAGAGAGCGAGGATCACCGGCCAGGCCGGCGGCAATTCATCCTGGAACAGATAAGGGGGTGCCGAGAAGATATACACAGCCGTGAATTCCAGAATCAGGGCGGCCAGCCGGATGGCAGTCATCCGCGGATCCTTCATCCCGCCTCCACCTCCCGCTCCGGTTTGATGAGGTGCACGGGAACCCCTTTCCTTCTCAGGAGGCGCTCCATGCCGGCCGCACTTTCGGCCGCCTCACCGAAGTGCAGAAGAACATGCCCCTTGCCGGCAACCTTGGAAATGCCGCCGTACATGTTCGTCGGATCCGCCACGGTGGCGGATGCCGGAAGACGGGCAAGTGTCTGGAGCACGGAGGTGAAATGGGAAGGACCCAGTCCCGCGGGAACGCGAAGATAAGAACGCGCGCCCGCCATCCGGACGTTGAGCCACACTTCCGTTTCAATGCCCCTCTTTTCCGCAACACTCATCGCAAAAGCAATCTCACCGAAAATCTTCTCGGTCTGCCGTTCACCGGGCTGCCCGGACCGGTCCCCCGGCAGGTTCGCGGCAAGGATCCAGCGCGTGAGCACGACCCGCTCGAATTCCTTCGTCCGCAGTTCGCCGGTCCTGGCTGTTTCCTTCCAAGCGACCGACCCGAACGGATCTCCCTGCCTGTATGTCCGGCTGCCGCGGGGCATCGTCGGTTCTTCAAACAGCGACATGCGCTCCGGTGACGCACCGGGCTCCAGCCGGGAAAGCCGGGCCGGAAGCTGAAACGGCCGCAGTTCCGGATACACGCAAATTTCTTTTCTGACATATCCGGTGTATGTAAGCCAGATCGTGTAAAGCCCGAGAAGATCGCGCACACTCACTTTCAGGACCGGATACCGGGCAAATCCGCGCTTGGCCGCCAGGACATCCAGCGGAAAGACGGCAGTCTCTCTGCCCAGGAGGAGAAGCGGGCGGTATTCATCCGGGCCCTTTCCGTTCCCGCCAAGTGCCCCGTCCCGGTCGAGCAGTTCTGCCGACCAGGAGGCACTGAGGACCGGCAGCCGGCCGGCATTGGTGAAGCTGAACAGCAGCCGGCCTTCATCACCGGGAAACAAACGGAGGACCGTCCGCTCGTTCCTGAACCGGATATTGCGGGCGGCACGGAACACGTAGGCATAATTCCCGATGACCACGAGGAGAATGGAAAGCGGCAGGCTCCAGACAAGCGGATTTTTCCCGAACAGGGCAACGAGGAGAAAGACGACCGCCGCCAGGCTGACGGCCAGCGCCCGCCGCTCCGCATGGACTTTCAGATGGAATTGGCCGCTCAACGTCCTCCGACATCCTCTACAGGGACGGGAATTCTGTCCAAAATCGATGCCAGCACTTCTTCGGGTGCTTTTCTCATCGAGGCCTCCACCGTCAGCGAAAGGCGGTGGACAAGAACCGGCACAGCCAGGTCCCGGACATCTTCGGGCACGGCAAAGTCCCTGCCCCGGAGAAGGGCCCTGCTTTGTGCGGCCCGCATGAGGGCGATGGTTCCGCGGGGGCTCGCCCCCGTCTCGACGTCCGGATGGTCCCTCGTTTCCCTCACCAGATGGATCAGGTATTCCTCGACCGCCTCATTCACACGGACCTTCAGCGCTTCTTTGCGGATGGACCGGATGTCGTCCAGGCCGGCGGACGGGGCGGACGTTTCTGGCCGTCCATGCATGTATGAGCGGAGCATCGCCCGCTCTCCCCCTTCAGACGGATACCCCGGCTGGATCTTCATGAGGAACCGGTCCATCTGAGCCTCAGGAAGATCGAACGTTCCCTGGGCCGACTCGATCGGGTTTTGTGTCGCGATGACGAAAAACGGTTCGGGCAGCGGGTGCGTTTCCCCGTCGACTGTCGCCTGGTGTTCCTCCATCGCCTCCAGCAAACTGGACTGTGTACGCGGCGTGGCCCGGTTGATTTCATCCGCGAGCAGGATGTTTGTCATGACGGGCCCTTTCCTGAATTCGAATTCCTGCGTCTTCATGTTGAAGAACCGAATGCCCGTCACGTCGCCCGGCAGCACGTCGGGCGTAAACTGAATCCGGCTGAAGGAAGCATCGATGACAGAGGCCATCGTCTTGGCCAGCACGGTTTTCCCCGTTCCCGGCACGTCTTCCAGAAGCACATGGCCGCCCGCAATGAGCGCCGTCAGCATAAGCTCGGTCACTTCCTCTTTTTCAAACAGCACCTGTCCGACCGCTGACTGCATTTTTTCCAGCAACTTGTGCCCGGCCATCCCCTCCACTCCCCTTTCTGATTCATCCGGATTCGTCAAAAAAGCCGGAAAAGTCCCCTTTTCCGGCCCGTTTGAATCACGCATTCTCTTTTACGTCGCTTGTATCCAGTTCCGCTTCGGTGGCATTCACGACATCATCCACGTTGAAGCCTTCGAACACTTCCTTCAGCTTGAGTCCGTCCGGCGTGACTTCGATCATCGCCCGCTCGGTGATGATCATGTCGACTACACCCTTGCCGGTCAGCGGAAGCGAGCACGCTTTCCGGATTTTCGGCGAGCCGTCCTTGGCCGTGTGGTCCATGATGACGATGATTTTCTTTGCACCGTGGACCAGATCCATGGCGCCGCCCATTCCTTTGATCATCTTGCCCGGGATCATCCAGTTCGCAAGATCTCCGGTTTCAGACACTTCCATGCCGCCGAGTATGGCGACGTCGATGTGCCCCCCTCGGATCATCGCAAATGACTCCGCGTTGTTGAAATAGGCAGCTCCCTTGATCGCCGTCACGGTTTCCTTGCCCGCGTTGATCAGATCCGGGTCGACTTCGTCTTTCGCCGGATAAGGCCCGATTCCAAGCAGGCCGTTCTCCGACTGCAGGATTACGGTTTTGTCATCCGAAATATAATTGGCCACGAGCGTCGGCATGCCGATCCCGAGGTTCACATAGTCCCCGTCATGGATTTCCTGCTCGGCACGCCGGGCAATCCGTTCCCTTACTTGTGCTTTGTCCATCGTCCACTCTCTCCTTTCGTCGATCTTCACCGGGTCGTGAGCCGCTCGATCCGCTTTTCCTGCTTTGCCTGGATGAGCCGCTGCACGTAAATGCTCGGCGTGTGGATGCATGCCGGATCAAGATCACCGGTTTCCACGATCTCTTCCGCTTCTGCAATCGTCACTTTGCCGGCCGCCGCCATCATCGGATTGAAGTTCTGTGCGGTCTTGTTGTAGATGAGGTTGCCGAGCTTGTCCGCCTTCGCCGCACGGACGAGTGAGAAGTCCGCCGTCAGCGCTTCTTCCAGCACATATTCCTTGCCGTTGAACGAGCGGATTTCCTTTCCTTCCGCCACCGGTGTTCCGACGCCGGCAGGAGTGAAGAAAGCCGGAATGCCGGCACCGCCTGCACGGATCTTCTCGGCGAGCGTGCCCTGCGGCGTCAGTTCGACTTCAATTTCTCCCGAAAGGACCTGACGCTCGAATTCCTTGTTCTCCCCTACATAAGAGCCGATCATCTTTTTGATCTGCTTGTTGTTCAGGAGCAGGCCGAGGCCCCAGTCGTCCACCCCGCAGTTGTTCGAGATGACGGTCAAGTCCTTGACGCCGCTGTCGACAAGCGCAAGGATCAGCTGTTCCGGAATGCCGACGAGCCCGAACCCGCCGACCATGATGGTCGCTCCGTCGCGGATGTCCGCCACTGCCTCGGCGGCCGCATCATATATTGGTTTCATGGAATCCCCCTCCGTTTCTATTGTGCAAACGCCTACATTTAATTAAATCAGAAGAATCCGCCGCTTGCAACGGTCTCGCGGCTCCGGGCCAGAAAGAGTCACCCGCAAAACCAAAAAGAGAGCCCCCGCAGCAACAGCGGAGACTCTCATTCTGATTACTGTGAAGCGGACTCCCGGGCTGCCTGCCGCTTGATCGGCAGGTCGTACAGGAGGCTGGTCAGGATGGCCAGGCTCATGACGGCCGTCAGGATGGTCAGCATCATGTGCGTTCCGTACAGGTCGACGAGCACGCCGCCGAGCACCGGACCGACCATCCGGCCCGCAGTCGAGACGCTGTTGACGATCCCCTGGTAAAACCCTTCCCGTCCTTTCGGGGCGAGGTTGTTGGCGATCGTCGGGATCACCGGCCAGACGAACATCTCACCGAATGTCAGGATGACCATCGACGTGGCGAACATCGCGAATGACTCCGCAAAGCCGACGACGACGAACGAAACGATGAAAATGACGATTCCGATCAGCATCTGGATCTTCAGCTTGTCTTCGATGCGCTTGATGATCGGCTTGATCAGCGGCTGGCCGAGCACGATGAGCGCGCCGTTGATCGTCCAGAGCAGGCTGTACTGAGCGAGCGACACGCCAAGGTCGATGGCGTGCGTCGAGATGGTCGTCGTCCATTGCGAATAAACGAGCCATGTCAGGAAAAATCCGCTCAGCACGATGACCAGCGAATAAAGAGGCGCTTTCTGCCGGATGGTCTTCTGTTCCTTGATGACCGAAGTGTGCGTCGCCGGGTCGATCTTGAAGCCCCGGTAGAAGAAGACCGCGATCAGCAGGAAGAGGACATACATGATTGTGTTCGCATGAAAAATGTAATCGATTTTGTATGAGGCCACGATCCCCGCGAGGGCCGGCCCGATGGCGACACCCGCATTGTTTGCCAGATAGATGGCGTTGAACGCCTTCCGGCCGCCCTCCGGCCAAAGGGTCCCGACCATCGCATACATGCTCGGAAAGACGATCCCCCCGCCGAAGCCGAGAAATGCCAGCAGCCAGACGTACTGTGGCCAGCCGTGCCAAAATACGAGTCCGACCAACGCAATGAGCGACAGCACGATTCCCGTGATGACCGAACGGTAACCGCCGATCCGGTCGAACAGGAACCCGCCGAGCATATTGCCGACAATCCCGGCTGCCGAGTTGGCCATGAGGACCAGCCCCGCGACAGACAGCGATTTGTCGAGATGATCATGCATGTAAATGGTGTTCAGAGGCCAGATGAACGAGTTTCCGACCGTGTTGACGAACATTCCGATGACCAGAAGCCACACACTTTTCGGCACGGCCGTCACCTCCCTGATTTAAAATCACTTCCATGATTGTATTCCCCGAAAGAACGCATTTCAATATGGCCGGCCATTGTCCGAACATTGCAATCGCCGGCGGATGGTGCCCGGCCGTGCCGGATGGTAACATGGGAACTGATTTCAAAGCAAGAGGAGTGGCTTTTAATGGAACTTGGAAGATCGCTCGCACAGGCGAGGCGCTGGATGGAAAAGACGGTAAAGCCGGGAGAAACGGTCATCGACGGAACCGCGGGAAACGGCCACGACACCCTGTTTCTGGCCCAACTTGTCGGAGAAGCAGGAACGGTTTTGGCATTCGACATCCAGCAGGAAGCCCTCGATTCGACGGCTGCGAGGCTCGGCGGGATGTCCGCACGCGTGGAGCTCATTCTCGACAGTCACTCGGAAGCGGCCAAATATGCGGATCGGCCGGTCGGCGGCGCCATGTTCAATCTTGGTTTCCTGCCAAACACCGGAGACCGGACTGTCATTACGCGGCCGGAGACGACCGTCCGGGCGATCCACTCGATCCTCGGACTCCTCAAGAAACAAGGACTGATCACCGTGTGCGTGTATGACGGCCACGAGGGCGGGGCCGAAGAGCGTGATGCTCTGCTCAAATACGCCGGCAGCCTCCATGAAAGCGAAGTCCATGTCGCCAGGTATGAGCTCCTCAACCAGCATGGACACCCGCCTTTCCTGATCGTCTTTGAAAAGAAAAAGGAATTCGGCGAACCGGCGGTCATCGCTTAAAGAACCGGGTCTTTCTAACTTTGGGGCGGTCGGCATATCCTGTCCCTGCAGGGGTATTCAGTAAGAAAGGACCAGAAACCGAAGGAGGAACCGAAATGCCCGTCATCCAATCGATATACACAACCGTGCCGGAACACGAAATCCGGCAGGACGATGCCGCGGGGCTCACCCGAAGGCTGTTCAAGGAAAAGTTCAAAGATATTGAGCGGTTGCTCCGAGTGTTTGACAACGGCGACATCGAAACCCGCCATGTGGCCATGCCGCTTGAGTGGTACGAAGAGAATCACCCGTTCGGCGTCCGAAATGACCTATATATCGAACACGCCGTCCGCCTCGGCGCAGAGGCGATTTCCGGCTGCCTGAAAAACGACCGCTTTCTCGGCCGCGAAGTGGACTTCCGGGAGATCGACGCGATTTTCTACGTTTCAAGCAGCGGCATCGCCACGCCGAGCATCGAGGCACGGATCATGAACAAGCTGCCTTTCCGGGACGACGTCAAACGGATTCCGATCTGGGGGCTCGGCTGCGCAGGCGGTGCTTCGGGCATCAGCCGGGCACATGACTATTGCCTGGCGCATCCCGGCCACAAAGTGCTCGTTCTCTGCGTCGAGCTCTGTTCGCTGACGTTCCAGAGCGAGGATTATACGAAGAGCAACCTGGTCGGTGCCTCGCTGTTCGCTGACGGCGTCGCCTGCGCGCTCGTAACGGGCGACGGTGCGGACATCCCTTCTGCATCCACGCTGCCGAATGTCCGCTCCACCGTTTCAAAACTCATGCCGGATTCTGAGGACGTCATGGGCTGGGATGTCGACGACACCGGACTCCACGTCATCTTTTCCAAGAGCATTCCGGCGATCATTTCGGAGTGGCTCGGCCCGTTCGTCCATGAGTTTCTCGAAACGAATGGAATCTCCCCCCGGGACATCCGCCATTTCGTCGCGCATCCGGGCGGAAAAAAAGTGCTGACGGCCTATGAGGAGGCGCTCGGATTCGACCGGGGAATGACCGATGTGTCTCGCGAGATTCTAAGGCAATACGGCAACATGTCTTCCCCGACCGTGCTGTTCGTGCTTGAACAATTCATGCTCAGGCAGCCGGCTGCGGGCGAATCAGGCTTGATGGCGGCGCTCGGCCCCGGTTTTTCCGGAGAACTCCTGCTGCTTCAATGGAGGTGAAGGGACCGATGGCACTTTTCTGGGTTGTGATCCTCCTCGTCATCATTCAGCGTCTTGTCGAACTCCGCGTGGCCAGGCGCAATGAACAGCGGCTCCTGGCAAAGGGTGCGTTTGAGGCCGGCAAGTCCCATTATCCATATATGGTCGCCATGCATGCCGCCTTTTTCTTCAGCCTGATGGGGGAAGTGCTACTGGCACACCGGCCGCTTTCCCCGTTTTGGATCCCGCTTCTCGCCATTTTCCTCGCCATGCAGGTGCTTCGGGTCTGGTGCCTGTCATCGCTCGGCGAATTCTGGAACACGAAGATCATCATCCTGCCCGGTGCCAATGTCGTCAGGCGCGGACCCTACAAGTGGCTCCGCCATCCGAACTATGTGATCGTCACGACGGAGCTGCTTGTCCTGCCGCTCCTGTTTCAGGCTTACTTCACCGCCATCCTGTTCGCGGCACTCAATGCATGGATGCTGTCCGTCCGGATTCCCGCAGAGGAGCGGGCGCTGCGAAAGGCGACCGACTACACGGATCGCTTCGGCTCCGCCCGCACCGGGCGCCGTTGATGCTCCACCAAGAACTATGCCATTAACGCGAGAAGTTCGCACTTAGAGCAGGAGAATCGCACTTTGAGCGGACGGTTCGCGCTTAGAACGAGAAAGTCGCACTTAGAGCGGACGGTTCGCACTTAGAGCAAGAAAGTCGCACTTAGAGCGGACGGTTCGCACTTAGAGCAAGAAAATCGCACTTAGAGCGACCGGTTCGCACTTAGAGCAAGAAAATCGCACTTAGAGCAACCGGTTCGCACTTAGAGCAACCGGTTCGCACTTAGCGTAAGAAAGTCGCACTTAGAGCGGACGGTTCGCACTTAGAGCAAGAAAATCGCACTTAGAGCGGACGGTTTGATTTCACCGTTGCACTGCAGAAAAAGGCTTGTCCGGGAAGCGCGGCTGCTTCCCGGACAAGCCTTTTCTTCTGTCGAAATGGATATCAGGACTCGGGTGACTTGCCGAGCATGGCAAGAATCGCTTCATTCGCCAGCGACGCACCGAGACGGACGGTCCGCCCGCCCTCATCGAGTCCCGGGTTCACTTCCGAGATGTCAAAGGAGAGGACATCGGGACGGCTGCAGGCGGCGCGGATGATCGACCTCACAGTAACGGGATCCAGACCGAACGGCGTCGGCGCACTCACGCCCGGTGCGGCGGCCGCGTCCAGCACGTCCATGCAAAGCGTCACGATGACAGCATCATGCCGGTCGATGAACGAATGCAGCCTCCGGGCAATCGAGGCCGGATCCGACGTCCTGACGATTTCTTCGGGCATGTATTCGACGTCGAATTTGCTGGCTGCCTCAAACAGGGATTCAGTGTTGCCGAACCGCTGGATGCCCAGAACAAAATAGCCCGCCTTCTGATCTTCGTCGAGAATCTGCCTGAACATCGTACCCGAGGAAGTTTCGCCGTCGTACGGACGCAGATCGAAGTGTGCATCGATGTTGATGATGCCGAGCTTCGCCTCAGGTCCGAGATGGAGCCTGGCGCCGAGGTAATGCCCGTAAAGGGTTTCATGGCCGCCTCCGAGAATGATGGCCTTGGAACCGGCGGCATAGGCTTCGGCCACCTGTTCCGCCAGGGCATCCTGCGCCTCCTCCAGCATCCCTTCCTCGCAGGTCACGTTTCCATAGTCGGCGAGCGTGCAGTCTCCTCCATGCCACGGCAGGCTGGCGAGCGCATCCCGGAGTGCGTCCGGCGCTTCCGCAGCGCCGGGGCGGCCCTGATTACGCCGGACCCCTTCATCACAGCAGAAGCCGACAAGCGAAATCGCCGACCCCTCTTCCTGCTTTTCCTCCACAATCTGGTGGTACCTGAAAAAGGCACGGTCCGTTGCAGAGTCAACGCGGCCCTTCCATCTGCTTTTTAAGTCCATCTCCTCATCTTCCTCCTTACGCCGGCTCACACGCCACTCCGTCTTTGTCGCCGTCCATTCTTGGTTCGTAGGCAGGGTGTCCCCGCTTGACCCCGTCCGGATACACTTTCCGCAGTTCCGTGCAATTCTCGAACCGGTTGCCCGTATTCTTGTCGGAAGCCGGCTCGGAGCCAGGCGCTTCTTCAACTTCTTCGGCCTTTTCTTTGTCAAAGCCCCGGTCTGTAGCATAATCTTCGATTGACCAAATGCCGATCCCTTTATCCTTTGCCCTTTTTTCCGCTTTTTCAAAACGGTCGAGGTGGCGGGTGTTCGGCGGATACACATAGGCGACGCGCGCCAGCCCTTCTTCGAGGAGTTTTTCCTCCACACTTTCCCCGTCCACATAGACATAGGCCAGGAGCCGGTCATACTTGTCTTTCCGGTTTCCGACGTCGAACTCGATCGACACTTCGCCTTTTGCGAGGAGTTCCCGGTTCCGCTCTTTTGCCTGCTCGCCAAACGGCTGCTTGCCGAGTCTAGGATGGTTCGTTTCCGGCGTGTCGATGAGCAGATAGCGGACGTTCTGTTCTTTTCCTTCGTACTTGATCTTGATCGTGTCGCCGTCGATTGTCTTGACGAGCTTAACGGGGATGAGGTCCCCGGCAGGCGCCGAAACCGCAGTCTGTTCTTCCGCAGGCTGCGTACCGGACCCCGTCTGACCCTCTCCGTCCTGTTCCTCCGACCCCAGCTGCATATATGCCGCGGCCAGCAGGAGCACGACGATTAATATCATAAAAGGCCGAAACCTGTTGCCGTTCTTTTTACCGGAAGCCATTAAATCCCCCTCCCTTTCCAGTCAATCAGTGCTCAACCGCCCGCATGCCCGGCCAGCCAGCCAAAGGCTGCGGCCAGGACACCGAGGACGAGCAGGCCGGACGAAGAAATCGCAGCCGACCGCCGGCTTCCTTTCTTCCACAGCCCCACAACTTCCGACTGCCAGGTGGAGAAAGTGGTGAAGGAGCCGAGGAATCCATAAACAGCGAAGGCATGAGGCAGTCCGGCCAGCACGCCGTTCAGGAAAAAACCGGCCAGGAAAGCGCCGGCGAGATTGACCAGTGCCGTTCCAAACGGGCGATCTGGGCGGTTCAGCCGGCCGGACACAACGTGGCGCGCCACCGCTCCGAGAAATCCGCCCGCCGCCACCGCTCCGATTGTCCAGGCGCTCATGCGCTTTCACTCCTCTCGCCGGCCCGAAAGCCCGCCGTTCCCGCAATAAATCCGCCCGCCAGGCTCACGGCGGCGTAGAGACCGGCCGTGGCCCATCTTTGTTCATCAAGAAAGCCGGCCAGTTCTGTTCCAAGTGCCGAGAAGGTGGTAAAGGAGCCGAGGAATCCGGTCTGGACGCCCGATTTCCAGGCACCTTTGAACGGAGAGGCGGAAATCAGGGCACAAAGGACAAACGTCCCCGTCAAATTGACGAAAAGAGTGCCGTACGGGAAGCCGCCTGACTGCTGGAGCAACAGGCCGACCAGGAATCGCCCCGTCGCGCCGGCTGCGCCGCCGATCCCGACCGCAATCCATGCCTTCACGCCCCTTCACCGGCTTCCGCGATCAGCCCGCGCCCGATGCACATCCCGAGATCCAGATCCTTCTGCTGTTTTTTGAACTTGACGGAAACCCGGCCGTCCCGGACCGCTTCGACTTCTCCGTCGCCGAAGACGCGGTGGCGGATTTTCAGGCCGGGCACAATTTTCGCCGGATCCTGGATCGCGCCGGGCATCGGCTCGGTGTTGGTGGAGGACCGGACAAATGATCGCGTTTCCCCGGCTGCCGAGGGAGCCTGCAGGCGTTCGCGCCCTTCCTTGATCGCAAGCAGGCCATCCACTTCTCCGACAAAACGCGAAGCAGACACAGACGAGCCGCGGTCATCCCGATCATAGCCAAGCAACTCAAGCCGAGCCTTCGCTCTCGTCATGCCGACGTAGAACAGCCGCCTCGCTTCTTCGAGCAGATCGGGATCCTTTGCATCTTCGGCAGACGGAAACTGGCCTTCGATCAAGTCGATCATGAACACCCGGCGGAACTCAAGGCCCTTTGAACTGTGGAAAGTCGAAAGCGTCACGGCGCCTTCCGACGGACGTGTCTTTGCCTCTTTCACGGCCTCTTTCAGTTCGGTGAGCCGCTCTGCAAACTCGGTCATCGTCCTGAGCGGCTTGGCGATGCTTTCCAGTGTGTCCAGCATGCCGAGCAGGGCATCCGCGCGGTAACCGAACTTGTCCGCACGGCTTTTCAGGGATTCTTCGTATCCGAGGTCCCGGCGGATGATCCGGATCACTTCTGCCGGCCTTTTGCCCTTCAGGCTGCCGTAAATATCCCGGTAAAGGACAAGCTTTCTGCGCTGGCTGTCCTTGAGCCCCGGCTCTTCAAGGAATCCGTCGAAAACGTTCCCGCCGACACCCGAACGGATAAACTGGTCAAGCGCCGCGCGTGATATGTACAGATCCATTTTCAGTGCGATCTTGCCGAACACGCCTTTGTGTGCGGTATTGAAGGCAAGGCGCATGAAATTCAGCACGTCTTCCACGATCCAGTGGTCAAAAAACCGGTCGTCCGCGTCTTTCATGTAAAACGGGATGCCTCGCCGGTGCAGCTCATGGACGAATGCCGTCGAAGACGAATTGTTGCGGAACAGCACCGCTGCATCGCCCGGATTTTCCTCTGCGAGCAGTTCATAAATAATGTAGCGGACCTGCGTGTCCCGGTCCGGAAATTTTTTGACGAAGACGGGGCCGGCATTGCCGTTGACGGCCCTCATTCCTTTTTCGTATCTTTTCCGGTTGCGCTTGATGAAGCCCGCCGAAACGCCCACGATTTCTTCCGATGACCGGTAATTGGTCTCCATCATCAGGATCTTCGCATCAGGATACGGCCCGGTGAACCCCAGCAAATATTCGGGATCCGCTCCCCTCCATGTATAGATGGTCTGGTCGTCATCCGCGACCGCACACAGGTTCTGATGACGGCGGACGAGGTGCTCGACGATCCGGTGCTGCGCCAGCGAGGTGTCCTGGCTTTCATCCGTGATGACATAGTCGAAACGATCCTGCGTCCGCCTGCACAAATCGGGATCAGTCCGCAGCCCTTCCTCCGCAATGGTGAGCATATCATCGAAGTCCAGCAACAGCTGCCGCGGGTTTCTCGTCTTCAGTGCTTCATATTTCCTGAGCATCATTCCCGCCTGCGGAAAAGGACCTTTTAGGCCGCCCCATTCACTTGGTGAAATGAGCCGGTTTTTCACGTAGCTAGCAAAAGTGGACAGGGAAGCCAGCTCTTCTTCTTTCGGTTCTTCTTTTTCGACATCGCGAAAGCTTTGGCGGAGCAGCGCATTCCTCGTCGGGATGCCCGGCTGCTTTTCCCCTTCAATAAGCGCAAAGCCTTTGCCTGTCTGCTCGAGATGCTCCCGGGCAATCTTGAATGCCAGGCTGTGGATCGTCGAGAATGCGGGCACCCGGAGCGTCGGGAAAAGCTGCGCAAACCGGTTGGCCATGTCGCGGGCGGACGCCTTGCTGAATGTGATCGGTTTGATGCGGCCGGGGTTGATCCCCTTTTCCTCGATCATGTAGCCGATCCTCATGATCATCGTCGTCGTCTTTCCCGAACCCGGGCAGGCAAGCAGTAGAAGCGGGCCGTCCGTCGTCAGGACCGCCTGCTTCTGCACTTCATTCAGCGCCACTCCCGTCTCCGCCCGCTTCCGTTCGAAAAAGTCCGTCATGTCCGCCACCCTTTCTTTCCTCAATCCCTTTATTCTAATCAAAAAAAGGCGGTCTGCAAACCCATGCAGCGCCGCCTTCCGGATATTCCGTGTTTATTCGCCTGTCTCCAGCTTGTCCCGCGGGTCGAAACCGCCGTCGCCGTCCGTATATTCAGTGGCTGCCACCTGGTCGGTCTTGCGCGCCTCATCGGAGAATTGTTTCCCCGGCTTGACCGGTGAGGTGCCGCCGGATTTCTTCGCGATGTTTTGCGTCTGCTCATGGCTCTTCTTCATGGCTTCCGCCGAAGCCTTGGCCATCTGTTCGGGCGTTCTGCTGTTGTTTTGGGACATGACGGATTCCTCCTTCTTGATTGCGTCTACAGCTTACTTTACCCGGAAAGCCATTTTTCAATCCGGCGAATGCGGCTTGACCCGGACGACGAACAGGAAAGTCACTTCTCCCTGCGGCCAGACGCCGGTGACCGAATAACCATATTTTCCGTCTGCGCCGGGCAATAAGATGGGTTCACCGGATTGGGAAATGTCCCGGCCGTGCTCGTCTTGGACCTTGACGGAAAACGAATCAGGCGGCTGTTCAAATTTTAATGTCGCCTCTTCCCCCGGCGCGCCCGTGATCGGGGGAACCGATTCTTCGTAGGCAAACGGATCCCCTTCCTTGTCCGCACAAACGGCCGAGTTGCCCGACTGCCAGCAATACGGACCGACCGCAGTCCGGTACTCCTGCCCGTCGATGACTATGATCATTTCCGGTATTGCGGGTTCTGCCGTCTCCACCGGCCCGCCGGTGCGCTCGCCGCAGCCGGCAAGCGTCAGCATGATGATCAATGAAAATATGGTCAAGCGGATCATCCATGATCGCCCCTTCCCCTATTTAATCAGACGGAGGAAAAGGCCCGGGGTTACGCGAAGATGGAGGGTGTCGGCGGGTTGGGGCGGGATGCTCCGTTTTCAGCTTCATACTCCGACTTTCGGCCCCATACTCCAATTTTCGCTTCCATACTCCGATTTCAGATGCCATACTTCGAATTTCGGCCCCATACTCCGATTTCAGACGACATACTCCGAATTTCGATCCCATACTCCGAATTTCGATCCCATACTCCGATATTCGGCCCCATACTCCGATTTTCGCTTCCATACTCCGATTTCAGACGCCATACTCCGAATTTCGATCCCATACTCCGATTTCAGACGCCATACTCCGAATTTCGATCCCATACTCCGATTTCAGACGCCATACTCCGATATCCGGCCCCATACTCCGATTTCAGATGCCATACTCCGAATTTCGATCCCATACTCCGATTTCAGATGCCATACTTCGAATTTCGGCCCCATACTCCGATTTCCGGCCGCATATTCCGACCTTCATTCCGTTTTCCTGCAAAAAAAGTCATCCCGTCATTTCGGGATGGCTGGGTAGGCGAGTTGCCGGATTAATTCTTCATGTTGGGGATAGTCGACGAGCAGTTCGTTTTGTGTGAACAGCTCAAAGTCTGCGAAGTCGAAGCCCGGGGCGACCATGCAGCCGACGAGCGAGAATTCGCTGCCGGCTGCCGGTTCGGAGCCGAAGATCGTACCGGCCGGGACGAGGACCTGCGGCTTTTCTCCGCATTCGATCCCGAGTCCGAGCCGCTCCCTCCGGCAAGAGCCGTCCGGGAAAATCATATGGATATCGAGCGGCCCGCCGTCGTGGAAATACCAGAGCTCGTCCGACTTCAGCCGGTGCAGACGGGAGCAGTCCCCCGACTCCAGGAGAAAATAAATGCTCGTGTAAAGATGAGCCCCGCCCTCCTCATCCGGAGTCCCCGCAAACGTCCCGGCATAATGGCCGCCTTCCGGATGCGGTTCCAGTCCAAGCGTGCGGATATACATTTCCGACCGGTCATTCATCTTCCGTACCTCCTTCTCCGTGTTCGTTGATCCAGCGGCCGGTGACTTCACTGACCGTTGCGACCGGGACACTGATTGAAATTTTGCTCCAGGCCTCCGTTGCCACATTGATGCCGATCACTTCCCCCGTTTCCGTCCGGATGACCGGACTGCCGCTCATGCCGGGTTCAAGCTTCGTGCTGGCAATCATAAAGTCGGTAAACACCGGTTCCTGTTCGTCGACTCCGACCATCTGATGCAGCAGCTGGACCGTGCCTTCCCGGATGACGAACGGATGATCCACCGTCCAGCTCGGCGTAAGCACTTTCTCCATCCTTTCGGGCGTCACATCGGACAGCACGAGCGGCGTTCCGCCGGGAAAGCCGTCGATCTTGATGAGTGCCAGGTCGAGGAATCGGTTCGTCTCCAAGACCTCACCCTTGTACTCCGCTCCTCCGAGCGACCAGACATCCTGTTCCTCGAATGAGCCGACCACATGGTGATTGGTGAGGAGAAGTCCCGACTTTTCAATAAGAAATCCCGTTCCGGTCCCGTCATCGTTGCCGATCATGAACACCTGGTCGAGCAACGGTTCGTCTTTCGTGCCGAACGTGCCGGTCACGGGGTCGCCGAACAGCAGCAGGGCCGCCGTCAACAGCAGCCGGGCCGCCGCCTTCCTGATTCCCTGGTCCATCCCATTCCTCCTCAGGCCACGTAGCCGAGCGAACGAAGCACGGAGTTGATGAACGCTTCCGTATACAGGAACACTTCCTCTTTCTCGGGTTCGTGGAAAATGTCATGACGGCAGTTATTCCACATTTTGTACTGGAATTCCTCCCTGCCTTCCTTGACGAGCCACTCCCGTGCCGCCTTCCGGCTGGCGATTTCATCCTTTTCCCCCGTGTGCAGCAGGACAGGCGCTCCGCCGGCTGCAGGCAGTTCGGACATTTCCCTCATATATAAAGCCAGTTCCCGGTACCATCCCGCCGTTGCGACCGGATGATAGGAAAGCCGGCTGCCTTCCGCAGCACCGGGCTCCGGTGCCCGTGTCAGCATTTCTTCGGTGATCCGGTGGTTAAACTTGATGCCCGAGGCGATTTTACCGATGCCGGACAAGGCTCCCTTCATCTTCGGCGGAAGATGATCGAGCGCAAACCACGGCGAAGTCAGGACCAGGCCCGCACACGCATTGCCCATCAGCCTTGCCTGGTCGGCAGCGAGCAGACCCCCAAGTCCGTGGCCGTACAAAAACAGCGGGACGCTCTCCGCGAGACCGGCCTTGACGAGCTGCCCTGCGAATTCGCGGTATTCCTGGATTGCCTCGTCATGGACTTCCGTTCCGCGGCTTCCGTGGCCCGGAAGATCCCCCGCGATCACATGCATGCCGGCCGTCCTGAACCGTTCGATGAGCCATGCATGGCGGCCGTGATATTCATATGCATTATGAAACAGAACGACCGTGGCCTTCGGCTGCCCCTCCGCTTCCCATTTCCACATGGCTGTCCATCCTCTCCCGTCCGCGATTGCCGGCCGTTCCCGGAAACCAACGGAACCTCTTTTTCTGGTAAAGTTAATATATCACCAATCTTACATGGAAAGAGAGGATTTTTCGATGATTTATCCATTCAACGGCAAACAACCGACCATCCACCCGTCGGTTTTCATCGCAGACCATGCCACCGTGACGGGCAATGTCGAAATCGGCGAAGGGTCCTCCATCTGGTTCAACACTGTGATCCGCGGCGACGTCTCGCCCACGAAAATCGGAAAGCGCGTCAATATCCAGGATCTGTCGATGCTTCACCAAAGCCCTGCCTTCCCGCTTGTCCTCGAAGACGACGTGACGGTCGGCCACAATGTTATCCTCCACAGCTGCACGATCCGGCAGGGTGCACTCATCGGAATGGGATCGATCGTGCTGGACGGAGCGGAAATCGGCGAGGGTGCATTCATCGGTGCCGGCTCGCTCGTCCCGCAGGGCAAGAAAATCCCCGCCGGCATGCTCGCCTTCGGCTCTCCGGCAAAAGTCATCCGGCCTCTCAATGAAGAAGACCGGAAAGACATGGAACGGATCGTGCGTGAATACGCCCAAAAAGGCCAATACTATAAAAGCCTGCAGAAATGAAGAAAGGCCCGGGTGCCATCTGGCACCCGGGCCTTTCCTGTTGTTGATCCCGATCCGATGGGGATCGGGCGGCATTGCGTTTGACGCGCAGCCAGCCGTCTTAAAGACCCGCTTTTTCCTTCAGGGATCCGGCTTTGTCGGTCCGCTCCCACGGAAGGTCCACGTCGGTGCGCCCGAAGTGTCCGTAGGCGGCTGTCTGTTTGTACATCGGACGCCGGAGATCCAGCATCTGGATGATGCCTGCCGGACGCAGGTCAAACAGGTCGCGTACCCACCCGACAAGCTCTTCTTCGCTTGCCTGGCCGGTGCCGAATGTGTCGATCGAAATCGAAACCGGCTGTGCGACGCCGATCGCATAGGCAAGCTGCACTTCGCATTTTGTCGCAAGCCCTGCTGCGACGATGTTCTTTGCGACGTAGCGCGCCGCATAAGCCGCAGAACGGTCGACTTTAGTCGGATCCTTGCCCGAGAATGCTCCTCCGCCGTGCCGTGCGTAGCCGCCATACGTATCCACGATGATTTTGCGGCCGGTGAGACCCGCATCTCCCTGAGGACCGCCGATGACGAAGCGACCGGTCGGATTGATGAAAAACTTGGTCTCCCCGTCGATCAATTCCGCCGGAACGACTTCGTCGATCACATATTCGCGGATGTTCCGCTGGATCTGCTCAAGGGAGATCTCAGGATGGTGCTGCGTCGAGATGACGATCGTGTCGACCCGGACAGGCCGGCCGTCTTCGCCGTATTCCACGGTCACCTGAGTCTTGCCGTCCGGACGCAGATAAGGAAGAACCTCTTCTTTGCGGACTTCCGCCAGCCGCCGGGCCAGCTTGTGCGCAAGGCTGATCGGGAGCGGCATGAGCTCCGGTGTTTCATCGCACGCAAAGCCGAACATGAGCCCCTGGTCCCCGGCACCGATCGCTTCCAGTTCCTGATCGTCCATCCGGCCTTCCCTCGACTCCAGTGCGACGTCGACTCCGGCGGCGATGTCCGGCGACTGCTCATCGATCGAAGTCAGCACCGCACTCGTCTCGGCATCAAATCCGTATTTCGCCCGCGTGTAGCCGATTTCCTTAACGGTTTCACGGACCACTTTCGGGATGTCCACGTAAGTGGAAGTCGTGATTTCACCCGCCACAAGCACAAGGCCCGTCGTGACGGTCGTTTCGCATGCGACGCGCGCATTTGGGTCGTCTTTCAGGATTGCATCCAGGATCGCATCGGAGATCTGGTCGCAGATCTTGTCCGGATGGCCCTCAGTGACCGATTCCGATGTAAAAAGGCGACGATTGGTCAATGATATTTCCTCCTCGGCTCCGGCAGCCTGCCGGAAAATGTTACGGTACTCATTCCCCCTGTCAAGTCCGCTCCTTGACGGATTGAACTCCAAGCCGTTTTGGGCTTTGAAGAGGCTGCAGGGCGTTGCAATCAAAAAAGGCCTTCCGCTCATCGGCTAAAATGAGGAAAGGCCCGGATCGTCTGACACCTTTCACTCTTATCGTCCAAGGTTCTCCACCTTGCTTCAGGTTGGCACCTTTTCCGTCCTCAGACGGCAGGTTGCCGGGTTTCACAGGGCCTGTCCCTCCACCAGCTCGGGATAAGAGTATCCGTACAATTTTCCATACTAATAAACAATTCTCATCCTGTCAAACAGTTCTCCCTGCCCACCCCGTCCAAACAAGCCGGCAACCGGGGAAGCAACAAAAAAACACGCCTCGGTTGCTATTTCCGCTGCAGGCCCGAAATACCTGCGGCAAGCGGAAACCTGCAACGAAAATGTGCATGACCAACTTTTTTCAGCGCCCTCCAGCCGGGCGGGTGATTTCTGTGAAGAAATGATGAAGATTGCCGGTTTTTGCTTGAGGTTTCAATTAGTATAGACTATTATTCTAAATGTGCTATACTATTTCACATTAAAGCAGCCCGCCGATTGCGGGACTAACCAGATAAGGGTGGTACAGATGATGACTTCTTCGAAACTGAGCGACAAACTGAATGATCTTCTGACAGGAGATTCGATCCGCGAACAGCTGTCGGCCGCTGCGCTGACGGAAAAAGCGGTCCAGCGCGGAGAAGCCGTCCTCACAGACAAAGGGGCCGTCCGTGCGACGACGGGTGCCTACACGGGCCGCTCGCCGAAGGACCGCTTCATCGTCCAAGAATTGCCCTCCCAGGAAGATATCGACTGGGGCAGCGTCAACAAGCCCGTCAGCCCGGAAGTGTTCGAGCGTCTCTACGACAAGGTAATTGACCATCTCGGCAAAAAAGAGGAGCTGTTCGTCTTCAACGGCTTTGCCGGCGCCGATCCGGCCTCCCGCCTGCCGATCCGGGTCGTGAACGAATTCGCGTGGCATAACCTGTTCGTGCACCAGCTGTTCATCCGGCCTTCCGAAGAAGAGCTGAAAGAGATGAATCCGCAGTTCACGATCGTTTCCGCCCCTTCGTTCAAAGCAGATCCAAAAACAGACGGTACAAACTCCGAGGCGTTTGTCATGATTTCCATCGAGCGCGGCATTGTTCTCATCGGGGGGACCGAGTATGCCGGGGAGATGAAGAAATCGATCTTCTCCGTCATGAACTACCTGCTGCCGAAAAAAGGCATCCTGTCGATGCACTGCTCGTCCAACGTCGGCGAGGAAGGCGATGTGGCCCTGTTCTTCGGACTTTCCGGCACAGGGAAGACGACCCTTTCCGCAGATCCAGGCCGCCGGCTCATCGGTGACGACGAACACGGCTGGTCCGATGACGGCGTCTTCAACATCGAAGGCGGCTGCTATGCGAAGTGCATCAACCTGTCGGAAGAGAAAGAACCGCAGATCTACGGCGCCATCCGCGAAGGGTCGGTCCTCGAAAACGTCGTGCTCGACGAAGAGGGCGTTCCGGACTACGACGACGGCTCGCTCACGGAAAACACGCGTGCGGCCTACCCGCTCGACTACATCGACGGCAGCGTCATCCCTTCCGTCGCCGGCCACCCGAAGACAATCATCTTCCTGACGGCCGACGCGTTCGGCGTGCTTCCTCCAATCTCCAAACTGACGAAAGAGCAGGCGATGTATCACTTCCTGAGCGGCTTCACTTCGAAGCTCGCCGGCACGGAGCGCGGCATCACTTCTCCGCAGATGACCTTCTCCACTTGCTTCGGCTCCCCGTTCCTGCCGCTTCATGCGACAGTGTACGCGGAAATGCTCGGCAAGAAGATCGATGAGCATGATGTCAATGTGTATCTCGTCAATACCGGCTGGACCGGCGGCGAATACGGCGTCGGCTCCCGGATGAAGCTCAGCTACACACGCACAATGGTCCGCGCGGCGATCGACGGCAAGCTCAAAGGCGTCGACACGGAAAAAGGCAACGTATTCGGCCTTGAAATGCCAAAAGAGATCGAAGGCGTCCCGACCGACGTGCTCAACCCGCGCAATGCCTGGGCGGACAAAGAAGCTTACGACAAAAAAGCAAAAGAGCTTGCGGACGCATTCCGTGAGAACTTCAAAAAATTCGGCTCCGTCTCCGAAGACATCAAAGAACTGGGCGGACCGATCATCTGAATCTGATCCTAACAAAAAAGCAGTGCATCGCCTTTTTGGCTGATGCGCTGCTTTTTTAATATGTCCTGTTCAGTGCCCCTTCCCTTTCATCCAGTTGCACAGATCCCGGACGATCCTCGCGTTGACGGCGGGCGGAAAGTGGTGGGTGTATTCCGCAAAGTACCAGGTTTCCACCGGCTTTCCGGCTTCTTTGAGCGCTTCCTCCAGCATCACCGACTGCTCAAGCGAGACATTTTCGTCCATCCGCCCGTGAATCAGCAAAAACGGTGCCGTCACTCTGTCGACATGGAACAGGGCGGTCCGTTCGCGGTAAGCATCCGGCGCACTGTTCGGACTGCCGCCGATCACCCGTTTCATCATGCGACGCAGATCCTTCCGTTCCTTATAGGTGAAAACGACATCGGAGACGCCCGCCCAGTTGACGACGGACGTGATGTCGTCGCGCAGGATGGCCGTCCAGAGCGCCATGATCCCGCCTCGCGAAAAGGCGTACAGATGGATCCTCGATGCATCGGTCTTCGGGTGCTGTTTCAGGACATCCACCGCGTTCACCGCGTCCCACCGGTCTTCTCCGCCGAATTCATCAAACCCTTCGCCGCCCCGGTTTCCCCTGTAATAAGGGGCAAACACGACGAACCCCTGGGCGGCGAACTGGGCAAGCCGGGCGGGACGCGCCATTCCGACATGCTGGATGCCGCCCCTCAGGTAGACGATGCCGTCGCGGATTCCTTCAGCGGCAGGCTCCGCCATCATCCCTTTCACCCGCAGTCCTTTTGACCAGTAAGTCACTTCCCGCAGACGCACGTTCGGGGCCGGCGAGGGATAGGGCCGCGAATATTCAATCGTTCCGTCCGGTTTCAAGGCTGATCACCCTCCTTCGGATGCGCCGCATCCCTTCATCGTCCATATGGCTGCTCAGAAGGCCGCCGGTACCCCAGTCCGCTTCCGTCAACCATGCCGCGCCGCGCGTTTCCCGGAGCGGTGCCTTTTCGTCCAGCCTGCACACATCCGCTGCGAACACCCGCTTGCAGAACGGGGGATCGGCTTGGACGACATAGTCCGCGATGAACCGCAGATTGCCGATGACCGCCCCGGTTTCTTCATAAGCTTCCCGCACGGCTGCCTGTTCCGGGGTTTCTCCATCCTCCAGCTTGCCGCCGGGCCACTCAAGCCCTCTTTTCGGATGGTCCGTCATGAGCCAGCTGCCGCGCACCCGTGCCGCGATCAGCACGTGTCCGGGCGGCATTCCGGCCGCTCCGGGCTCTTCAAACAGATCCACTCGCTGTCCGGCTTTGTCTTTGTATGTAAACAACGGGCTCCCCCCTTTGGTTCAAGTTTAGCGGAGGAGAGTCCCGCCATTCAACGAAAATACGGCAGTTCTTCGATGAATCTCTTTGTCTCCTCGTCCCCGTATTCATGGACGAGCGCATACAGCTTCATGACCCTGCGGTCGATCATGTGATTTTCCTTATCGAGATGATAAGGAATAATAGGCAGATGCGCCCTGGTGAAATTCGTCCATTCCACGTCTTCGATCTGCCTGAACAGTCTTCTCATGACCCGCTCCGTTTCCGGTGTTGCCTCAATGGCGAATTCCCACGGGAACGGCTTCGGCTCAGTGTGGATCTGCCGGCCGGAAATGGACACATACAATTTTTCGGACATCGGTGCTCCTCCTTTCCCGGTTAGGATGCACCGCTGCCGTTTAAGGATACAAAAAGAAAATGCCGTCCGCCGGCATTTTCCGTTGAGTCAGTTGTTGTCTTCGCCAAGGAATGCGTTGAGCATCCACTGATGTTTCTCAACGCTCTGGTAAGTTGAATTCAGGAGATCCTCCGTCATGTCGTCCCCGTCCTTCGCCGCAAGCTCCATCCCGGTTTTAAGTGACTTCATCACCCGGGTGAAGTCATCCGTCAGTCTGCCGACCATTTCATTCGCAGTTTCCGTTCCGTCCGCTTCGCCGATGACCGACAATTCGAGGTGCTCGGACATCGTGGCGGCCGGCTTCCCGCCGAGCGTCAGCATCCGCTCCGCAATTTCATCCATATGGAGCGTCGCCTCATTGTACAGTTCCTCAAATTTTGCATGCAGCGTGAAGAATTGCGGCCCCTTCACGTACCAGTGGTAATTGTGCAGCTTCGTATAGAGCACCGACCAAGTGGCCACCTGTACATTCAATTCATCCATCAGTTCTTTTGACATCTGCAAACACTCCGTTTCTTTTCATTCCTGATTCCGAATTCATTCCCTTGTTCATTTACCACCGGCGGGTCTAAAATAAACGTATGCAACGATTGGAGTGTTGGTCCTGAAACATTTATTTATCCTGATCATCAAGTTTTACCGGAAAGCGATCTCTCCGCTGACGCCGCCCTCCTGCCGGTTTTATCCGACCTGCTCGGCATACGGACTGGAGGCTTTTGAAAAACACGGCGCGGTCAAGGGGCTGTGGCTGACCGTGCGCAGAATCTCCAAATGCCATCCGTTCCATGATGGCGGATACGACCCTGTTCCGGAAGATTGGCCCAAAAAGAAAAAAGGCTGAACCGATTCGCGGTTGCCAATCCGATAACAGATGCGTTATGATAAATCGTATTGATTACGATTTAGAGGTGAATTCATGAAACGTTTGTGGATGATTCTGCTGGCTGCCGTACTTTTGCTCGGCGCCTGCGGGTCCAATTCAGATAAACAACGTGCAGACGACAACAAAGAAGCGATCCAAGTGAAGACGACCGTCTACCCGCTCGCTTATTTTGCCCAGCGCATCGGCGGTGATGCGGTGGAGGCTTCCTCCATCTACCCGCCCGGCGCAGACAGCCATACATTCGAACCGACCCAGAAGGACATGATGGCGCTGGCAGACAGCGACTTGTTCATCTATATCGGACTCGGACTGGAGGGCTTTGTGGACAAAGCGGAAAAAACGCTGAAAAACGAAAACGTCCGGCTCGTTCCGGCCGGTGCGTCCATTCCGGAAAATATGCTGCGTCACGGGGAAGCCCATCACGATGAAGAGGCCGGCCACGAAAGCCATGACCATTCCGGCATCGATCCTCACGTCTGGCTGTCACCGGTTCTTGCCGATCGCCTGGCGGAATCCGTGAAAGACGCGCTCGTCAAGGAGCGCCCCGACCTTGAGGCAACTTTCACCGAGCGCTATGATGCCCTTTCCGGCGAACTGAAGAAGCTGGACGGCGAGTACCGGGAAATGGCAGATGCCGCAAATGTGAAGACGTTCTACATCTCGCATGCCTCGTTCGGCTATGTGGCGGATGAATACGGATTGAAGCAAGTCTCGGTCGCCGGTCTGAATTCCCAGAGCGAACCATCCCAGAAACAGCTGGCCCACATTGTTGACCAGGCGCGGGACGAGAACATCCGCTACATTTTCTTTGAACAAAATGTATCTTCCAAGCTTTCGGAAGTCATCAGGAAAGAGATCGGTGCCGAACCGCTCCTGCTCCACAACCTCAGTGTCTTGACTGCAGACGACGTCAAAAATGGCGAAACCTATTTTTCGCTGATGGAGCGCAACCTTGATCGGTTCAAGACGGCACTCGGACAAAAAACTGAATGAATGCTCGCGCAAAAAGCGGCTGTCCCATGGGGAAGCCGCTTTTTTCATGGTTTCGGTCCGCCGAGCTGCTCCTTCAATTGCCGGCGCAGCAGTTTGTTGGACGCATTTCTCGGCAGGCTGCCGGTGAAGGTGAACTTCTTCGGCAATTTGTACGGGGCCAGCCGCTCCGCACAAAAATCCCTGAGCTCTTCATCGGTAACAGCGGATTTAGCCACAATGAATGCGGCCGGCACTTCTCCCCACTGCTCATCGGCCATGCCGATGACGCCGGCTTCCATGACGGACGGATGGGCCAGCAGCACCTGCTCGATCTCCGCCGGGTACACATTTTCACCGCCTGACACGATCAGATCCGATCGCCTGTCGAGCACATAGAGGAATCCCTCCTTGTCGATGCGGCCGATGTCCCCGGTATGGAGCCACCCGTCCTGCAGTGCGGCCCGCTCCGCAAAGCGGCCGACATAGCCGGGGGTTACATTCGGTCCGCTGACCAGGATTTCTCCTTCATCCCCCGGCGCTTTGGCCCCGTCAATCCGGATGCGGCTGAAAAAGAGCGGTCTCCCGGAAGACCCTTCCTTGTGTACGGCGTCTTCTGCGGAAAGCGTCGCCGTCTGGGATGCGGTTTCGGTCATCCCGTACGTTTGGAGAATCGGAATGCCTAGCGCCTGTGCACGCCGGATATACGGCACCGGAACGGGACCGCCGCCTGCCAGCATGGTTTTGAAGCGATCCGATGCCCGCAGCCCTTCTTCCTCAAGCCGGTTGAGGAGCCGTGCCAGCGTTGCGGACACCACAGAAATCCTCGTGACGGAGCCGTCCGCGATTTCCCTTGCCGCCGCCGTCTCGTCAAACTTCGGCTGCAGACGGACTTCCATGCCGTACAGCAATGAACGCATGAGGATCGAAAACCCGCTGATATGGAACAGCGGCATGGAGCAGAGCCACACATCCTCCTCCGCCAGCCCCATATTGAGCACGCTCGCCATGGCACTGGCAAAATGGTTGCCGACCGTCTGGCGGACGCCCTTCGGGAACCCTGTCGTTCCGGACGTATACATGATTGTCACCGTGCGATCCTCCGCCCAGACAGAAGCAGGAGTGAATGCCGCCGCTTCAAGAGCTGCCAGCCGGCTTGCCGGGATTGCCCGCACGCCCGCCTTGGCTGCAAGCCCGTCAGAAGCAATGACGGACACAGCCGCCGAATCGGCAATCTGATAAGCCAGCTCCGCCTCTGTGAGACGGCTGTTGAGCATAACGAGTTCAAGCCCGGCGAGCAGCGCTCCGTGGATGAGGAAAACCGCACGCGGACCGCTTTCCAGCAGCAGCGCCACCCGGTCTCCTTCCTTCATCCCGAGAGATCTGAGCTTGCCGGCCATCTGCTTCGCCTCTCCGGCCACCTCCCGGAAGGTCCATCTTTCTTCCCCGCAGCTGAGTGCCGTGCGGTTCGGACTCAGATCCGCACGCTGCAATATCCAGTTAGGTAAATTCATGTGGATCTCCTCCGTCTGGTTCGTGCGTGAGTATGCAAAAGACTGTCCGGATCGGCCGGACAGTCTTTTGGGTGTTTCGGATCAAGGGAAACGAGGGAATTGGCCGAAGTCCGGTTTGCGCTTTTCCTTGAAGGCATCGCGCCCTTCCTTCGCTTCGTCCGTCGTATAGTAAAGAAGCGTTGCGTCGCCCGCCATTTGCTGCAGGCCGGCCAGGCCGTCCGTATCGGCGTTCATCGCCGCCTTCAGGAAACGCAGTGCAGTCGGGCTCTTTTCGAGCATCTCTTCGCACCATTGCACCGTTTCATCCTCGAGCTGTTCAAGAGGAACAACTGTATTGACGAGCCCCATGTCGAGCGCTTCCTGTGCATTGTACTGCCGGCACAGGTACCAGATTTCTCGAGCCTTTTTGTGGCCGACAATCCGCGCGAGGTAACCCGAGCCGTAGCCCGCATCGAACGAGCCGACTTTCGGTCCGGTCTGTCCAAAGATGGCGTTGTCTGCGGCAATCGTCAAGTCGCAGACCACATGAAGAACGTGTCCTCCGCCGATTGCATAACCCGATACCATTGCCACGACCGGCTTTGGAATGACCCGGATGAGCCGCTGGAGATCGAGCACATTCAGCCGCGGAATCTGGTCTTCGCCGACATAGCCGCCGTGACCGCGTTTTTTCTGGTCGCCGCCGGAGCAAAATGCCTTGTCCCCTTCGCCGGCAAGCACGATGACACCGATGCTCTCATCGTCGCGTGCGCGGGAGAATGCATCAATCATTTCTTCGACCGTCTTCGGCGTGAAGGCATTCCGCACCTCCGGACGGTTGATCGTCACTTTTGCAATTCCGTTGTATCTTTCGTACTTGATCTCGTCATATGTACGAATCGTTTCCCATTGACGTGTCATTGTCTTCCTCCTTCAATTATGGCTTCCTTCACTATTGTAGCAAAGCGCTCCGGATTTTCCACGTGGACGGCATGTCCGGCGCCCGCCACCCGGATATGCCGTGCGTCAGGCAGCATTCCGAGCATCCGCTTTGCGATCTCATCATACTTTCCGTCCAGGCTGCCCGTGATGAGCGTGACGGGCATGGTGAGTTCCCCCAGCCTATCCCAGTAAGACGGCTGACTGCCGGTCCCGATGCCGAGCAGGCTGCCGGCCAGTCCTTCCGCCCGGTTGTTGAGCCGTCCGTCACGGATCGCCTGCCGCCTCTTTGCAGACAGGTTCCGCTGTGAGGCAAACAGCGGAATGCCCTCCCAGTAGCCGGTAAAAGCCGGGACTCCTTCACGCCGGATGAACTCCGCAAGCTTCTTGTCCGACTCGCGGCGGGAAGCCCGCTCTTCTTCGGTCCCGAGTCCCGGAGAAGTGCTTTCAAGGATCAGCCGGCTGACCCGCTCCGGATGTTCCGAGGCATATCCGATCGCCACGCGCCCCCCCATCGAATAGCCGAGGAGCGCAACACGGCCGACGCCGAGTTCATCCAGCAGCGCATCCAGGTCTTCGATCTGCTCTTCCATGGCATACCGCCCCGGCTCAGCCGGCGAGTCCGTCCGTCCGTGCCCGATCAGATCGGGCATGATGATCCGTTGGTGTCCAAGCAGCTGTCCGGTCTCTTGCCAGGTGCGGGAACTTCCGGTGAATCCGTGCAGGAGCACAAGCGGTTCCGCTTCCGGGTCCCCGCTCAGCAGGCAGCCTGTACAGAGCCCCCGGAGACTCGCGATCAGTTCTTCCATCGCGCGTCCAGCCTTTCGGAGATCCGTCCCCAAAGCCTTCTGTGCTCTGCCAGGTTCAAGCTGCGGTCGCTGAATGCCTCGATGATCCGGACCGGCGTCTCTTTTTCTTTTCTCACAGCATCCCTGAACTCCGCTGCATCGCGGACCCCATCGTACTGAAAGCCGTACATGGCGGCAAGATGATCAAATCGGAGTCCCGTCGGAGTGCCGAACAGCTCTTCAAAGTAGCGGGGCTCGCTTCCTTGAGGCAGATAAGAAAAAATCCCGCCCCCGTCATTGTTCATCACGACAATCGTCAAATCCGCATCCGAAAACCGGGTGGCGATGAGCCCGTTCTGATCATGCAGCATCGCGAGATCCCCGATGAGCAGCCAGGCCGGCCGGTTCCGGGCCGCCTGGAGTCCGAGCGCCGTTGAAACGACCCCGTCAATCCCGTTGGCTCCCCGGTTTGCAAAGATCCCGATGTCCTTTTCCGTCTTCAGGAAGAACGTGTCGGCATCCCGGATCGGCATGCTCGAACTGGCGAACAAGTCACTGCCGCTGCTCATTTCCTCGAAGAGGACGGCAGCCATCGCTCCTTCATCGTTCCCGTTTTTCGCAAACGCCGCAGTTTCTTCTGCCGCGTCAGCGTCCGCCTCTTCCCATAGCCGGGCATATTCCTCCGGGCCGGATGAATCCGTCCGGACACCGAGCAGGGATTCCGGCGCACATTGCAGATGGTGGGTCGCCAAGTGATACGGATCCCGGAAAGACGGGCTGTCGTCCACCACGGCATACACCTTGGGCCTGCATGATTTTAAAAACAGCGCCAGCGGCTTGGAAACCGGCTGCGGGCCGAACCGGATCACTGTGTCAGGCTCCATCTTTTCCGCGAATCCGGTGTGCTTGAGGACGGCATCATAGGAAGAGATGCACAGGGACCGCGCACTTGCCGGAACCTCGCTTCGCAGTCCCGACAGCGGATCGGCCAGAACCGGCCAGCCAAGACTTTCCGCAAACCGCCAGAACGCTCCCCGGTCGAAGCCGGGCGGCAGCTCGCCGGCCACGATCATCCCTTTATGGGCAGACCGGAGAGCTCCTTCGAACCAATCAATCATTTCAGGATCAGGCCCTATCTGCCCGGCGAACCGATGCCGGAACGCCGGCTCGGCTGCTTCCATCTCAAAGTCGATGAGCAGCGGCTCCCGGAACGGCACATTCAGCTGCACCGGTCCGGCAGGCGCATCCGTGGCGATCGAAACCGCGCGGCGGACATGCCGGGTGATGAACTCGGCAGATTCCGGGCGCTCTTCAGGAAGCGGAAAATCAACGCTGTATTTCACCGTGCGTCCGTACATGCCGACCTGGTCAATCGCCTGAGGCGCGCCGACTTCCCTCAATTCATGGGGTCGGTCCGCCGTAATGGCGATGAGCGGGATGCGGGCATACTTGGCTTCTGTAAGCGCCGGCATGTAGTTTGAGGCCGCAGTGCCGGACGTGCAAAGCATCGCAACCGGACCGCCGGATCCCTTGGCAAGGCCGAGCGCATAAAACCCGGCGGACCGCTCGTCTGTCTGGATATGCATCAAGATCCCTTTTGATTTTGCAAAAGCATAGGCGAGCGGCGTGGAACGGGAGCCCGGGCTGACAACGACGTGGCGGACACCCGCCCGGATCAGCGATTCCGTTATTGCCAATACATGTGCAGTCAGTGTTCTCCGCTCATCCATGCAGCTTCCCTCCGAGCGCCCTCATCACGGGCCGCAGTTTAACCCAGGTTTCAACATATTCATCTTCAGGAACCGAATCGGCGACGATCCCCCCGCCAGCAAACAAGCGCGCCTTTTGCTCTTCAAGCAGCGCGGACCGGATGGCCACCGCAAATTCTCCATTGCCCGCGGCATCCATCCATCCGATCGGTGCTCCGTAATAGCCGCGATCCATACATTCGCTTTCACGGATGATCGGAAGGGCCTCCTCCCTCGGTGTCCCGCCGAGTGCGGGAGTCGGATGCAGGGCCTCCACGAAGTCCAGAATATCCTTGCCGTTATCCGGAATTCCCTCAACCGGCGTGAACAGATGCTGAATGTCCCGGACTTTCAGCAGGCGGGGGCCTGCCGGGATTTTGACATCCGAGCAAAATTCGCGGAACACATCACCGATCATGCTGACAACGTACTGGTGTTCAGACCGGTTTTTCGCATCCTTGAGAAGTGCCTCTCCAAGCCGGCGGTCTTCTGCCGCCGATTTTCCGCGACCGATGGAGCCCGCCACACAGGCGGTCCGGGCATGTCCATCGTGCAGATCCACAAGACGTTCTGGCGTTGCCCCCAAAAAGAGTTTTCCGTCTCTTTCCAGGCCGAACAGATAGCTTTCCTGCTGTTCCGACGACAAATTCTCGAGAACGGCGGCCGGCGTGACCGGATCCTTGAACAGAAGTTCCACCGAACGGGCAATGACCACCTTCTCCGCTTCCCCGGCCCGGATTTTGCCCGTCACTGAGCCCACGGCATCCATATAATCATCTTTTGCCAGCTCTTCGAGTCTGCTCACATCAGGCTTTTGCGCCGGAGTTCTTTCCATCACCTGTGCTTCATGGATGAGCGATTCGCCGATTGAGCGCAGCCGCTCAAAATCAGCCGCAGCCGCTTCACCCTCCGTGATCATGTTGATCGAAACAAAAGTGTGTCCGTTTTTCTCAATCAGCTGGAATTGCGGCACGGCAAAGAAAGCGGGCGAAAAACCCGACCACTCAGAAGAGGGGCGGTTTTTCGGATCAAACGAAAAGCCGCCGAACAGCACCGGGTTCAAATCCCCTTCCTCTTTCACCAGCACCGAACAGAGGCGCTGCCACTGGGCACGGACATCGGCAAACCGACCGTCCGCGGCCTCGCTTTCCAGGACCGCCGCATGGCCGATCCCGACCATCTTCCACGTCTTGTCCCGATTTTCCCAATAAAACCGGCGGCCGGAAAATTCATCCGAACCCGCCTCAAAGAACGCAAGCGGCGACAGCCTGCCCGCATCGAGGGTCTCCGTGTAAAAATGGAGACCGCCGATCGCGCGGCCGGCTTGCCCCGTCGAATGCGGAGTCGTATTTCGTTTCATTCAAGACCCCTCCAACTCAGTTCACTTCATCCTGCATAGCCCTTCCATTTTATCATATCCTGCAGGAAGAGTCGGGGAGCCACGCCTGCCACTCTGTCCTTTCACCCAAAACTCATATATAATGAGGAGCGGAAAATGAACAGTTAAGGAGAGAAGTTTCATGCAGCATTCGATAAAAGCGGATGAGGGCTGGAGAGTTTGGTGGCAGCTCACGCGACCGCATACGCTGACCGCCTCTTTTGTTCCTGTTCTCTTGGGGACATTGATTGCCTTTCGGGAAACGGCCATTGATCCGGTCCTGTTTATCCTGATGATGCTGGCAACGCTGTTCCTTCAGGCGGCAACCAACATGTTCAATGAGTACTATGATTTCAGGCGCGGACTGGATACCGAACACTCCGTCGGCATCGGGGGTGCCATCGTGCGCAACGGCGTCCGTCCGCGGACCGTCCTTGCCATCGCCGTCGGGCTCTATCTCGCTGCAGCGGCCATGGGACTGTATATCGCAGGACAGACTTCATGGCTTCTGCTCGCGGTCGGCGGCGCGGCGATGGCCATCGGCTACTTGTATACCGGCGGTCCTTATCCGATCGCCTATACCCCGCTCGGCGAGCTCTTTTCGGGAGTGGTCATGGGAATGGCCATCGTATTGATTGCCTACTTCATCCAGACCGGACATGTCAGCGGGTTTGCCCTGGCCCTTTCGGTTCCAAGTATGATCCTGGTGGCCTCCATCATGATGTCAAACAACATCCGGGATCTCGAAGGCGACAAGGAAAGCGGACGAAAGACCGTCGCCATCCTGGCCGGCAGGGATCATGCCGTCACCATTCTCGCCCTGTTCTTCATCGTCGCCTATGCGTGGATAGCCGGGATGGTGTTGTTCGGCAAACTGACGCCCTGGGCACTGCTCGTCCTGCTCAGCGTTCCGAAGCCTCTCGCCGCCATCCGAACCTTCCGGGCTGAACACATTCCTCTGCGTGTCATGCCGGCCATGAAGGCCACAGCACAGACAAACACCTTCTTCGGGCTTCTCCTCTGCATCGCATTGATGATCGAACATTGGTTTCTCTGAAAGCTCCGCTGAACCGCCGCTCTCTTGAGCGGCGGTTCTTTTCGTCTGCCCCGAACCAGGTTTAGCAATCCGGACAAAAAGGAAAAGATGAGGGACACGAGGACCTGATTTTCATCACAGCGGGGCTTGCGTATAAAAACCGGATGAGGAAGTGACATCATGTTGAGTGAACAGGAAAAAACCATACTAAAACGGGAACTGATACAGATGCAACGGCAATACGCCGAAACGGCAGAAGACCGGGAAATCGATGACAGCATGCGTGACGACACGGGAGAGCTGTCTCTGGCGGACAACCATCCAGCAGATGCAGGAACTGAACTTTTCGACCGGGAACGCGACCAGGCGCTTGAAACCCATGCCGAAAGCGAACTCGAAAAGGTGGAGAATGCGCTAAGGGCCATGCACGACGGTTCCTATGGAGTATGTGAAGTATGCGGCGAAGACATTCCGTTCGAGCGGCTTGAAGCCATCCCGTATACAAACCGCTGCATCGAACATGCAGACAGTGAAATACCGGA
This sequence comes from Bhargavaea ullalensis, assembly GCF_042432615.1. NCBI lineage: Bacteria > Bacillati > Bacillota > Bacilli > Caryophanales > Caryophanaceae > Bhargavaea > Bhargavaea ullalensis. Next base: position 2,578 of record NZ_JBHLWY010000040.1, on the reverse strand, counting down.
CGACCGGCCGGTTGAGGAAGACGTGCTGGAAAACGTCATGGACCCGGTCAAGCCGGATACATTCGAAGTCGGCCAGGAAGACGACGTGCAGGACAATCAAGACAGTTTCCGGGATGTGGCCCAGTACGGCACTTCCGAAACGCCGTCCGACATGACCGGAGACCACGATGACTATAACCATCTTTACGATGACGGCCTGGAATCGGGGGCTGTCGAGGAATATGAGGAATTCGCTAGCACGGACGAAACCGGAACAAAGAAGGGTTTTTCAAGGTCCGAGACGATGGAAGAGTACGAAGAAGAGTTGGATGCAGAACAGCTTGAATCCCCGATGGGCGACATTCCCTATCATGAGCGGGACAGCTATACAGGAGAAAAAGAATAAAAAAAGAGCAGCCTCCTGAAAAGGAAAGCTGCTCTTTTTGTGATGACCCCTACGGGATTCGAACCCGTGTTACCGCCGTGAAAGGGCGGTGTCTTAACCGCTTGACCAAGGGGCCGGAATGGCGGAGAAGGAGGGATTTGAACCCTCGCGCCGGTTACCCGACCTACGCCCTTAGCAGGGGCGCCTCTTCGGCCTCTTGAGTACTTCTCCAATGGCTCCGCAGGTAAGACTCGAACTTACGACCGATCGGTTAACAGCCGATTGCTCTACCACTGAGCTACTGCGGAAAATGGTGGGCCTAAGTGGACTCGAACCACCGACCTCACGCTTATCAGGCGTGCGCTCTAACCGGCTGAGCTATAGGCCCACTCTCTGGAGCGGATGAAGGGAATCGAACCCTCGACTTCAGCTTGGGAAGCTGAGGTTTTACCACTAAACTACATCCGCGTCAATGGTGGCTTGGGACGGAATCGAACCGCCGACACAAGGATTTTCAGTCCTTTGCTCTACCGACTGAGCTACCAAGCCAGCAACAAGAATTATGTATAAAAAATGGCGGTCCCGACGGGAATCGAACCCGCGATCTCCTGCGTGACAGGCAGGCATGTTAACCGCTACACCACGGGACCATTGGTTGCGGAGGCAGGATTTGAACCTGCGACCTTCGGGTTATGAGCCCGACGAGCTGCCACTGCTCCACTCCGCGATAATAAAATGATGGCTGATCAGGTATCCCCTGACGGAAAAGTGCTCCCCTTGACTGAAGAGGCATGAAAATGGCGGAGGAAGAGGGATTCGAACCCCCGCGCGGTGTGACCCGCCTCTCGGTTTTCAAGACCGACCCCTTCAGCCAGACTTGGGTATTCCTCCGTGCATCAACCAGTGAATGGTGGACCTTGCAGGACTCGAACCTGCGACCGGACGGTTATGAGCCGTCTGCTCTAACCAACTGAGCTAAAGGTCCTTTGAAATGGCGGCGGAGGGGATCGAACCCCCGACCTTACGGGTATGAACCGTACGCTCTAGCCAGCTGAGCTACACCGCCACAGTAGTATGTATATGAAATGGTGGAGCCTAGCGGGATCGAACCGCTGACCTCCTGCGTGCAAAGCAGGCGCTCTCCCAGCTGAGCTAAGGCCCCATAGGTGGTCGGGAAAACAGGATTCGAACCTGCGACCCCTTGGTCCCAAACCAAGTGCTCTACCAAGCTGAGCTATTTCCCGAAATGGCGCGCCCGGCAGAAGTCGAATCCACAACCTTCTGATCCGTAGTCAGACGCTCTATCCAATTGAGCTACGGGCGCATTATTAAATTGAATCATACAACTGGTGCCGAGGACCGGTTTCGAACCGGTACGGTAGTCACCTACCGCAGGATTTTAAGTCCTGTGCGTCTGCCAGTTCCGCCACCCCGGCGGAATAAATATGGAGCGGAAGACGGGATTCGAACCCGCGACCCCCACCTTGGCAAGGTGGTATTCTACCACTGAACTACTTCCGCATATGGTGCGGGTGAAGGGACTTGAACCCCCACGTCCGGTAAAGGACACTAGAACCTGAATCTAGCGCGTCTGCCATTCCGCCACACCCGCATGTGTGGATTTGCATATAAATGGTGAGCCATGCAGGGCTCGAACCTGCGACCCTCTGATTAAAAGTCAGATGCTCTACCAACTGAGCTAATGGCTCGTATTTTGTGGTGCCGGCCAGAGGACTTGAACCCCCAACCTACTGATTACGATTCAGTTGCTCTACCAATTGAGCTAGGCCGGCAAAATAATGGTGGAGGATGACGGGTTCGAACCGCCGACCCTCTGCTTGTAAGGCAGATGCTCTCCCAGCTGAGCTAATCCTCCATATTAAGTATGTATCATCAATCAAGTGATCGGCCCGGCAACGTCCTACTCTTGCAGGGGGAAGCCCCCAACTACCATCGGCGCTGAAGAGCTTAACTTCCGTGTTCGGGATGGGAACGGGTGTGACCTCTTCGCCATCATCGCCAGACCTGATTCACTTTGAAAGGACAAGTACTATTATACCAATCCTGCACGGTTTGGCAAGTACTTTTTTTGTTCTTTCAAAACCGGATAAAACAGACATTGAACCAAGCTTCTGCCGAACCTTGCTTATGTTGTCCGGCCTCGGCGGCCAGCCGCTCGGGTCATAAGCCGGCCGGCGGCTTGCAGGTCAGGAC
>NZ_JBHLWY010000039.1:0-23975 GCF_042432615.1 Bhargavaea ullalensis | reverse complement strand
GTTTGCGTGCCTTTTTTATTTAGAGGTATTGTACCTATACCCCAACTAACATTGTAGAGCCAAAAAAAGAGAGACCGGCTTTCAACCAAAAAGCACCCGGCCAACTGGCGGGTGCTTTTCCTCTTACAGCTTTTATTTTCACTGCACGGTCTGTTTCCTTTCGGCAGGGTCTTGGTTGTACATCATGGCGAGCAGAATCATGAAGTACAGGCTGACGGCCGGCGCAAACCAGATGTGTCCGGCAATGAATGAGACTCCGAGGACGAGCAGGCTGCTGAAGGCGATGAGGATCTTCCGGTCATCCCGGTTTTTCCTGAACAGTTCGGTGATGGCCGTTTTAATGGCTTTAAAGATGAAGAAGATCATCGCCACAGTGAGGGCAAGGCCCAAGATCAGACCATACGAGAAGACAAAATCAAAGTAGTCCATTTCAACCATTTTGGCTTCTTTTTCATATTCGGAGGAATATCCCATGCCGAAAGCCTTGCGGAGCGGATGGGCTTCCTTGAAGAAGTCATAGTGCATCAGGAAGAACAAGTCCCTTGAAGACAGAACTTGCGTCAGCATCGGATTACTCATTTTGCGGTATTCCTGATACATGTTGATCTGCTCGATGATGTCTGCGGTGAAATGCTTTTCTTTTTCTTTGTACATGTCTTGGCGGATCTGGTTTTGCTCCTCCACAACCTTGGCATTCTGGGCAACAGGGGACTGGGTGATTCCGTAAAGCGTCCCGGCCAGGGCGACGAGAATGACAACCGACTTCATCCAGTTCTTTTTCAGCATAAACAGAAGCGCCGTACAGAGGGCGATCATGAGGAATGAGCCGGTGGCCACTTTTGTTCCGATCAGATAAACCGAAATGGTCATTCCGACGATGGCGATGATGGCCGCCGGATCCCATGTGCGGCTTTTCAGGTAGAACAAAACAGTAAATGCAAACAAGATGACGAGAATGGCGCCTGTTTCGTTGGCGGCATTGAACCAGCCGATCGATCCAGCGAACGAACTATTATAGGATTCAAACGAGATTCCAAAGACGGTCGGGAGAATGATGATGGCGGAAACGACAATGGCGTTGATGGTCAGTACCTTCAAAAGCCGGTCACGGCCAAGGAAATTCTCTTTGAAGATTATGTAGAAAGCGATGAACAGGAAGATCGGATAGATTGTCTTCGTCAGGAAAGTGATTTCCGCGCCGATGCTGAATGGGTCTTTGAGAAAGAAGTTGATCAAAAGCCCGATCAGGAAATAAAGGCCCAACGCGCCGATTCCGATAAGTGGTTTCCATTGTTTATTTGTGATGAAATGTCTGAGTACAAAATAGATGACATAAGCCAGGAAGATGACTCTGACCAAGATTCCCAAGGAGAGGGAGGAGCCGGTCTTGTTGATCATCAGGCTTGTTACCAAATCCAATATTGGCTGTAATAAAATAAAATAAAGCCATATCTTCTCTTTCAAACTGCACACTCCTCGACTATCACTGATTGAGACGCTCGATTAATTACAAATCAAGAAAAGGTTACTCTATCAACCCATTAGCGTCAAGTTTATTATTGATTCAGACGCCTTTCGACAGTGATTTGTTCCAATAGAATAGAGTCCACTTTTTACCGTTCGGCTGTACCAGACAAAAAATGACATGCATCTCCACCGCCATGCCTGTGGAAACCGGCAGAAAACACTCCAAAATCCCCTTGCACACATGCTTGCTTCCCTTCAAAGTAGGGAAAGGAAGAGAGAATGCCGGCAATCAGCGGCGAATACATACTGAAAGGGGAAAATGAGGGATGTTCCAAAATGCGTTAGAATGGATTGTCGGGCACGGCAATGACCTTTTATGGTCGTATGTCCTTATTTATGTTCTGCTCGGGCTCGGCGTCTGGTTCACAATCCGGACGAAGTTTGTCCAATTCCGCCTTTTCGGCGAAATGTTCCGGCTCCTCACGGAAAAACGGGACGACAAAGACGGCATTTCCCCGTTCCAGGCTTTTACAATCAGTGCCGCCTCACGTGTCGGCACCGGGAATGTGACCGGCGTGGCGCTCGCCATCGGAATCGGCGGGCCGGGTGCGGTGTTCTGGATGTGGGTCGTCGCACTTGTCGGGATGGCGACGGCGTTCGTGGAAAGCACGCTTGCGCAAGTTTACAAAGTACAAGACGGCGACACCTTCCGCGGAGGGCCGGCTTATTACATGCAGAAGGCACTCGGCCAGCGGGGGCTCGGCATTGTTTTTGCCATTCTTCTGACGCTTTGCTTCGGCTTCATCTTCAATGCGGTCCAGGCAAATACGATCAAGGAGTCGTTCAGCAGCGTCTTTTCAATTCCTGACTGGGCGGTCGGCCTTGTGCTCATCGCACTTGCCGCGACCGTCATTTTCGGCGGGGTGAAGAGGATTGCAAGCGTCACCCAGTTCCTCGTTCCGATCATGGCCATCCTTTATCTGGCCGTGACTTTGATCGTGCTTGTCCTGAACATCAAAGAAGTTCCGGGCATGTTCATGCTCATCTTCGAAAATGCGTTCGGCCTCCGGGAAGCGGCCGGCGGAGCGGTCGGCGCGGCCATCATGCAGGGGGTCCGGCGCGGACTCTTCTCGAACGAAGCGGGTATGGGGAGCGTGCCGAACGCGGCTGCGACGGCAAGTGTTTCCCATCCGGCCAAGCAGGGACTCGTCCAGAGCCTGGGCGTGTTTTTCGATACGATCATCATCTGTTCCGCAACCGCCTTCATGATCATCCTGGCGGGGGTCTACAGCTCTACGGAACAAGAAGGCATCATCCTCACGCAGGCTTCCCTTTCCGAACTCGTCGGGACGTGGGCGCCTTACTTTATCGCAGTCGCGATTTTCTTCTTCGCGTTCAGCTCGATCATCGGCAATTACTATTATGGTGAATCCAACATTGAATTCATCCATGCCCATCCCGCCTGGCTCACGGTTTACCGGATCGGTGTGCTCGCCATGGTCATGTTTGGCTCGCTCGCACAGGTTCAGCTCGTCTGGGACATGGCGGATCTGTTCATGGGCCTGATGGCGGTCATCAACCTTGTCGTCATCTTCCTGCTCGGAAAAGTGGCGTTCAAAGTGCTCGATGATTTTTCGGAACAGCGGAGGAAAGGGCTCAATCCCGAATTCCGGGCATCCGCTGTTCCGGGCCTGAGGGGAGCGGAATGCTGGGAAGACGGCGTCCGCCGGGAAAAATGACGTATGAGGTCGGACAACTTCTGTTTACGGTCATGCTTGCAAAGTAGTACAATAATGAACGCTGATAGTAGACCGCAGGAGGGAATTTATCCATGGAATATAGTATTTTGCGCAATCTGATTGTAGAAATCCCACAAAAGCCGGGCAACTTTGCCAAAGTCGCTTCGGTGATCGGGGCGGAAGACGGCGACATCGGCGACATCGAGACGCTGAAAATCGGGACGCATACGACCGTCCGGGACATCACCGTCCAGTTCGAGAACATCGAACACCTTGAGCGCGTCGTCGACAAGATCCGGGAAATCGGGGACGGGATCATCGTCCATGCCATCTCGGATGATGTCATGAAGGCCCATGAAGGCGGCAAGATTCATATGTCGAGCCGCCGTCCGGTCCGTTCGCTCGGGGACCTGCGCCGCGTTTATACCCCGGGTGTCGCGAACATTTGCGAGATCATCCACCAGGACCCGGAACAGGCCGACTACTTCACGAGCATCGGAAATACGGTCGCCATCGTGACGGACGGCACCGCGATCCTCGGACTGGGCAACATCGGTCCGGTCGCCGGCATGCCGGTCATGGAAGGGAAGGCCGTCCTGTTTGACCAGTTCGTCGGCATCAGCGGCGTGCCGATCCTGCTCGACACGAGCGACCCTGATGCGGTCGTAGAAACGGTCAAGCACATCCACCAGGCCTACGGCGGCATTCTCCTCGAGGACATCGGTTCCCCGCATTGCTTTGAAATCGAGGAGCGGCTGAAAAATGAGCTCGACATCCCGGTCATGCACGATGACCAGCACGGCACGGCGGTCGTGACGCTCGCCGCGATCCTGTCCGCCTGCCGGACTGCCGGTGTGGACCTGGCGAAGGCGAAGGTCGGCCAGATCGGGCTCGGCGCCGCCGGTCTAGCGATCTGCAAGATGCTCATGGAATACGGCGTGGAAGCGATGTACGGATCCGACTTGAATGAAGATGCCCAGGAGCGGCTGCGCGAGAGCGGCGGCACGGTACTCGGCTCGATCGAAGAACTGATGGAGAAAAGCGACATCGTCGTGGCCACGACGGGCGTGCAGGGCCTGATCAAGAAGGAAATGGTCCGCGAAGGGCAGATCATCCTGGCGCTGTCGAACCCGTATCCGGAGATCGATCCGGAAGAGGCGCTTGCAGCCGGCGCGGCGTTTGCGGCGGACGGCAAGCTTGTCAACAACGTCCTCGGCTTCCCGGGCATTTTCCGCGGAGCGCTGAACGCGCGTGCCAAGGCGATCACATATCCGATGCTGCTCGCAGCCGCGGAAGCGATCGTCGACAGCACGAAGCCCGGAGACCTCGTGCCGCACCCGCTTGACCCGAATGTACACACGAATGTGACCGAAGCGGTCGAACGGGTCGCCGGCAACGAACAGTAATATCCGGACGGGTATTGAGCAGGGAGACGGAATTCTGTAACATGATGGCGTCAGAGACACCGAGAAGGAGTGAGAAAGTAATGCAAAATGTGCGGTATGTAAAAGTTGGCGGCAAGGAAGATGCGGCAACGGTTGTGTTGGAAAGAATGCGGCAAGAGCTGGAAGGCGGTCTGCGTGTCCTCGGGCTTGCAACCGGCAGCACGATGATTCCGATCTATGAAGCATGGGCGAAGTCTGATCTGGACTTCACGGACGTGACTTCCTTCAACCTCGACGAATACGTCGGGTTGTCTGCGGACAATCCGAACAGCTATGCCTGGTTCATGAACCATCATCTGTTCAGCCACAAACCGTTCAAGGAGACCTACATTCCGGACGGAACTGCAGACGACCTCACGGCGGAATGCGACGAATACGAAGCGCTTCTCCGCGATGCGGAAATCGACCTCCAGTTTCTCGGCGTCGGAGAGAATGGGCACATCGCGTTCAACGAGCCGGGCACGCCGTTCAGTTCCACGACCCATCTGACCGAGCTCACAGATTCCACGCTCGGCGTCAACAGCCAGTACTTTGAAGATGAGTCGGCGATTCCGAACACCGCTCTTACGATGGGCATCGCTTCCATCCTTTCTTCCAAGAAAATCATTTTGCTGGCATTCGGCGAGAAAAAACGCTTTGCGCTCGAGCAGCTCTTAAAAGGGGAGGCGACGACGGACTATCCGATCACCGCGCTCCTCAGCCATCCGGACGTGACGATTGTCACCGACCTGGAAGGCATCACCGATTGAAACGACTAAAAGCCGCCATGCAGGATCCGTGGATCCCGCATGGCGGCTTTTCTGTTTGACCGGCTGTCAATAAGGTCTGTGTCCCGCGTCGCCGAACGGCTGGGGCGGGTCTTGGGGATCTTCATCGAGGAAGTCCCGCACCGGTCCCTGTTCTTCATACCGGGACTGTCTTTCTTCATCGCTCAGCAGATCCTCTTCATGTCCGTCGTAGCGGCCGACCGGATCCCCGTAGGCCACGTTCGTGCTGTTGCCCTGCGGAACGTCTCCGGTCTCCCTTGTGCGGCTGATTGCAGAGTCTGTCTCATCCGTAAAGTCCTCGACCGGTTCTTGTTCTTCATACCGGGCGGAGCGCGACTTTCCGCTGGACACGCCTTCGAGTTCGGCCTGGCCGGCGAACTGATTCGGAGGAACCGGCTTTCTCGTGTCCGGTGTCACTCCGAACAGGTCCGAAGACGGCTTGGCGTCCGCCCGCTTGTCCGTCCCTGTGTCGGCAGTCGGAATGCCGCCGAATTCGGCCATCCGGTTTTCGCCACGGGTCCCGCGCTCATTGTATTCAAACTCGCCTGCGGCCCTCGGTCGCCCTTCGCCGGCCTGGGCGCCGGGACGGCCGTCTGCCCGGGCCTCCTCACCGCTGCCGCTTTGGTTCCCCGTCTGGCCGGAGCGCTGGGCGGTGTTCTGGCCGGGATTTTGAGTTTCATGCCCGCCGTCCTCTTTCTGGCTTTCCACCTCATCCGCCCATTCGTTCACTTTGTCCATCGCTTTCCCCGCCACTTTGCCCAGGGTATCTTTTGCTTTATCAAAAAATCCGGAGTCTTTGTCCATCGTGAAGCCTCCTTCGTGTATTTACTATTTGATTCCCCTGGTGCGGGGGAACTAAACGGCCGTTCGGGGCGAATAAAAAAGCCCCGCACCGATCGCCGGCGGGGACTGTGTAGGTGTTATTGAGGAACCCGTGCCGTCCATCGGGACAAGTCAGGGTTCTGTTTCTGGACGACTTCTTTCGGGAAGACGAACGTCCACGGGGTGGTGGTGTTGGCCGAAACCTCGAGAGGCGGCAGCGTGAAGGTTCCTTTGCAGATGACGTCTCCCGCAGCGTCCACGACTTCAAGCGGAAGCTGCTCGAGATTGATCTTGCGGGAATACCCGTTGCGGATCAGGAGGGCGATCGCCATGCCGCCGTCATCCTGGGGACGCGCCTGGAATCCGGTCATGTTCAGCTCGCGCGGACGAAGCGCCGGCAGGGACTTGACCAACTCACCGAGTGCCTGTTTCTGTTCTTCGTCGAGGCTGTTTTCCCATTCCGGCTTGAGTTCAAGACGGTGCGGGGCGAGTGACTGGACGTTGAAGTTGAGCGTCCAGCCTTCTTCCGGCTTTTCCTGCAGGAACTGGTCCTGCTTGTCAAAGACGAACACCCAGGGGCGCGCGGTTTCCGGTTCCAGTTCGCCGAGTTCCTGCATGTCGAATTCCTTGGAGGCGGCAAGCTTGCCGTCTTTCGTCACAAGCAGCAGTTCAACGGGGCCCATCTGGACCGGCTGGGGAACCGAGGAGCGGAAGAACGCTTTGACGAGCCACTGGCCGTTCCGTTCGTCCTCGTCGATGTCGATGCCGGCGAGGGACAGCTGGTTGGGCTTGAGCGGCTCCAGCTCGTTGGCCAGGAAACGGAACACGTATTCCTGCTCCTGGGGCACCTGCCACTCGGGATGGAGGCTGAGCGCGGTATCGATGAGTTCATCGCCGCCTGCCGCCTGGACGCCCTCGGTCAGTTCTTCGGAAGAGACCGTGCTGTCGGCCCCTTTTTTATCAGTCTTTTTAAACATGGAGAAAAAGTTCATTGTTGTTCCGCCTCCTTAAGTTGCTTCATCACATTGATGAGGTCGTTCAAGATGAACTTCCTCATTTCCTGGTAGTGCTTGCCGAACAGTTCCAGGCCTTCACGCTGGTAGATCCTCATCGGGTCTTCCTGCTGATAGCGGCGCAGTCCGATGCCTTCCTTCATCCGCGTCATCGACTCGAGATGACGGACCCACATCGAATCGACGCGGCTCAGGATGAGGCCCTGCACGATTTCACGGAACTGCCCGGATTGCATCGCCTGACCGATTTCTTCTTCGAAAGAACGGATCGGCTCTTCCAGCACCCCCCGGACGTCTTTCTGACGGGAAAGTTCGGGGTCGAATTCCGGTACTTCCGGCAGGATGGACGCGAGGGAGCGCCCGAGCCCTTCAAGGTCCCATTCGTCTGCAGACCCCGAGCCCGGTGCAAATTCCTCCATTTCGAAGGATACCGTATCATCGACGAGTCCGTCGACCGTCTCTTCCAGCGAGTCCATTTCCAGCACCTTGTTTCGGAAGGAGAAGACGACGCCGCGCTGGTCATTGATCACGTCATCGAGCTTCAGATTGTATTCCCGCTGGGAGAAGTGGACGCCTTCAACGATGCGCTGTGTGCGCTCGGTCAGTTCGTCGATGTTTTTATTCAGGACGAGGCCGGTGTCGTCGGTCTGGGCTGCGGCAATCGCTTTTTCCGCTTCTTCTCTTGCGAAGCGGCGGAACATTTCATCTTCAAGCGAGAGGAAGAACCGGCTTTCCCCGGGATCGCCCTGGCGCCCGGAGCGGCCGCGCAGCTGGTTGTCGATCCGGCGGCTTTCGTGCTTTTCGGTCCCGATGACAAACAGTCCGCCCGCCTCCGCAACTTTGTCGCCGAGCCGGATGTCCGTGCCCCGGCCGGCCATGTTCGTCGCGACCGTGATCGTCCCGTACTGGCCGGCATCTTCGATGAGCTGGATCTCCTGCTCGACGGATTTTGCATTCAGCAGGTGGAATGGGAGCCGGTGTTTTTCAAGGTACTCGGCGACGGCTTCCGACTGGAGGATCGAAGTCGTCCCGACGAGCACCGGCTGACCTTTTTCATGGCGCTCTTTGACTTCGCGCGCAACCGCCTCGTATTTGTCCGCGATCGTCAGATAAACAAGGTCCGGCTGGTCGATGCGCTGCTTCGGCCGGTTCGTCGGCACTTGAACGACCTGCATGCCGTAGACGCTGCGGAATTCCTGCTCCTGGGTTTTTGCGGTGCCGGTCATACCGCAGAGGCCCGGATACATCCGGAAGTAGTTTTGGATGGTGATCTGGGACTGCGCCTTGTTTTCATCGGTGATTTCGACGCCTTCCTTCGCCTCGATCGCCTGATGAAGACCGTCGGAAAGCGTACGCCCTTCCATGATCCGGCCGGTGAACATGTCCACGAGCGCGATTTCGCCTTTGTCGTTCACGATGTAATCGACGTCGCGCTTAAAGATGACATGTGCCCGGACGGCCTGGATCACATAATGGTAGAGCGTCTGATGGTCGGCTTCATAAAGATTGTCGACGCCGAACGCCTTTTCCACTTTATCGATTCCTTCATCCGTAAGGGAAACGGCCTTCGTCTCCGGATCGAATTCATAGTCGCGGTCCTGTTCAAAGCGCTTCATGAGCAGCGCGGCGATGTGGTGCAGCTCCGCGGCAGGCGGCATCTTGCCGGCAATGATGAGCGGCGTCTTCGCTTCATCGATGAGCACGCTGTCGACTTCATCGATGATTGCAAAATGGTACGGCCGCTGCACTTTCTGGGACGGGTGGGAGACCAGGTTATCCCGGAGGTAATCAAACCCGAACTCCGTCCCGACACCGTATGTAATATCCGCCTGATAGGCTTTCTGCTTTTCCTGGGGATCCATCATCGGTACGTTGAGCCCGGTGGTCAGGCCGAGGAACTGATGGATCTGGCCGATCTGTTCGAAGTCACGGCGTGCAAGATAGTCGTTGACCGTGATGACGTGGACGCCTTCACCGCTGAGCGCCTGGACGTAGGAGGGGAGAGAGGCGACGAGCGTCTTTCCCTCACCGGTTGCCATCTCGGCGATATTGCCTTCCGTCATGACGAGGCCGCCGATGAGCTGTACATCGAAGTGGCGCATGCCGAGCACACGCTTGGAGGCTTCCCGGACAACTGCGAATGCGTCAGGAACGAGGTCCTGCAATTTGGCACCGTCCTGCAGCCGGCTGCGGAACTCGTCCGTCATGGCGGCGAGTTCATCGTCTTTCATTTTTTCATATTTTTCTTCCAGCGCATTGATGCGATCGGTGATTTTCGTATATTTTTTCAGCTGCCGGGGTGTTGTACCCGCAGTTTTCTTGAAAATGGATAGCATTGAATGACTCTCCTTTGATGAAGTCCGTTCTCGGACGCTATCTCATTTTATCAAAAAGCACCCTAAATGACTACTTGTGCCGAAACTTCTTGCGGATTCGCGCGTCCAATATTTAGAGCTGTTTCACGGCCGTCTGTTGGGGAATGGTATGAGTGAGCGGGCAATTTTGCGTGTCGGCGTGTGTTGTTCACTCAATCATGCTATAATACAGGTGACCAAAAAGAGAGACTGTACAAAATAAAAAATTGATCATTGCAATATTAGTAGGAGGAACGACATGACTTTCCTGACGATGATTGTCGCGTTTGTCGCGGCGATCCTGCTTACACCGATAGTCAAATGGCTGGCGGTCCGCCTCGGTGCCGTCGACCGGCCAAACCATAGAAAAGTGCACCAGCGCATCATGCCGAGGATGGGCGGACTGGCAATTTATGGCGCATTCCTGGTCGGCTACTTCATCCTGAGGCCGGAAAGCGAATACGCCACGGCCATCCTGATCGGCGCTTCGATCATTGTGTTGATCGGCCTGCTCGACGATCTCATGGAACTGAGCGCCAAGGCGAAGATGGCCGGCCAGCTGCTTGCGGCGGGCATCGTCGTGTTCTACGGCGGACTGGACATCGATTTCATCAACCTGCCGTTCGGCGGCCAGATCGACTTTGGCTACCTGAGCATTCCGCTCACGCTGCTCTGGATCGTCGGTGTCACGAACGCCATCAACCTGATCGACGGGCTGGACGGTCTGGCAGCGGGCGTCTCGACGATTGCGCTCATCACGCTTGCCGTCATGGCATCATTCATGGACAATCTGTTCGTCGTCGCGGTCGCCGCCATCCTTGCGGCATCATGCGCCGGATTCCTTGTGTTCAACTTCCACCCGGCGAAGATTTTCATGGGAGATGTCGGCTCGCTGTTCCTCGGATTCATGATCGCCGTCCTGGCGCTCACAGGGTTCAAGAACGTCACAATGATCTCGCTGATCATCCCGATTATCATTCTCGGTGTGCCGCTGTCCGATACGTTCTTCGCCATCGTCCGGCGCATCCGGATGAAACAGCCGATTTCGGCGCCCGACAAATCGCATCTTCACCACTGCCTGCTGAAAGCCGGCTTCTCGCATCGGCAGTCAGTGCTGATCATCTACGCGATCGCCGCATTGTTCGGCTTGGCGGCCATCCTGTTTTCGCAGGCCACCATTTGGGGCGCCATCCTCATCATCGGCATCCTGCTCCTCGCCATCGAACTTTTTGTTGAAGCCATCGGCCTTGCCGGCAACAACTACAAGCCGCTCCTCAACCTGGTGCGGACCAAAAAATAGCAGCATCGAAATAACCCGCCCTCCGGCTGAACGGAGCGTCGGGTTATTTTTTGGGGTGAGGGGAGGGATCAGGTGAAGCCGGAGAGGATGCAAGGGTGGATAAAGATAACGCCTCAACCGATGGAGAAAATGCTCCCCGGGATGAAGCTAGGTGATTCAACTCATCAAGAGAGTGCTGCTTTGAATATAGATAACGCTTCGCCCGATAGAGATAACGTTCCCCGGGATAAAGATAACGCTTCGCCCGATAAAGATAACATTCCCCGGGATAAAGATAACGCCTCAACCGATGGAGAAAATGCTTCCCGGGATGAAGCAGGATGATCCAACTCATCAAGAGAGTGCTGCTTTGAATAAAGATAATGCTTCGCCCGATAAAGATAACGTTCCTCTGAATAAAGATAACGCTTCGCCCGATAAAGATAACGTTCCCAAAGATAAAGATCACGCTCCATGCAAAACCCACAAAGACACCCCCGCATATCCTAGCGGGGGTGTCTTTTCCGGTCAATCCTTATTGAGATGGACTATCTGTCGCGTATTCATGGTTGCTGGTTCCTGCTCCTGATGCGTCGGACATGTTGGACGTGTCCGGCTTCAGGCCGAGATGGCTTTTGAGGATGTCTTGGACGTCCTGCAGATTCTGCTCATCGAGGATCCAGTAGTAAATTCCGGTGGACATGTCGTCTTTCCCTTCCAGGTTGAGCATGTCCATCTTCGGCTTGCCGTCTTTCACATAACCGAGGAAGGATTTCATATCCTCGAAGGTCATGTTCGTTTTCATGTTTTTGCCGAGTGCATCGATGACATCGGCATATTTTGAAATCGAGGTCACGTTGGTGGCTTTGTCGACGATCGCTTCCATGATCATTTGCTGGCGTTTGCCGCGTTCCACGTCACTGTCGAGCTTTCGGGTGCGGGCAAGTGCGAGCGCATGTTGTCCATCCAACTTTTGGAATCCTGGCTCCAGCTGGATTGTATAGTTGTCAAATTCGTCTTTCTCGAGGCGCTCATACGGAACTTCGGCTTCGATGCCGCCGAGTGCATCCACCACGTCAATGAACGCATGGAAGTTCATTTCCACATAGTAGTCGACCGGGATGTCGAGAAGTTCCTCGACTGCGTCGATCGAACCGCGCGTGCCGTCGAATGCATGGGCGTGGGTGATTTTATCTTTATAGCCGACCTTGTCGATATAGACGAGCGAGTCCCGGGGGATGCTCACCAGTTTGACGGTTTTGTCATCTTTGTTGAGGGTGGCGAGGACGAGCGCGTCGGAGCGGCTCTTTTCCATGCTTTCCCCGCGGGTTTCTGTGCCGTCGACGCCGATGAACAGCACGGACACGTCATGGGTGAGCGGCTTTACCTTTTCTGCCCGCAAGTCAGATTTTTCGCGGTCTACTGATTCGAACGCGCCGTCCGCCGCCTGCTCGGCTTTCTTCATCAAGAAGACTCCATAAGCTGCGACAAACAAAACGATGGAGAGGGAGAGAATCATGGACACCTTCAGGACTGTCTTCCTCTTGGCGGTCTGCCTCTTCTTCCGATAGTCTGTTCTCTTCATGTTTACGCTCCTTCGGTACGGGTCCGGGCCTGTTCCGGCCTTGCTCCTCACAATAGGACGCAGCGCCTTCGATCAGGTTTCTTATTCCCGTTTAACCGCAATCCTACTCATTATACTACCTTGGCCATCCAACGTAAAACAGAAAAAATAATTTAAATGTCGAACTCGAGGAATTCGGAGCGGTCACAGGAGATTTCAGCCTGCCCGTTCGTCAGGTTGGTCATCCACTCGCGGAATGTGTCTTCTTCCGCAGCGGGCACGAAAATAAATAGCGAAACTTCGTCCAGGTAGTCCATCGAGTCAAGCGGGTAAGGCGACAGCCTCACCTCGTTTTCGACTTTTCCGAGCCATGTGTAATCTACTGTCACTTTCATGAGATGGTGCAGGCGCCGCTCGACGACACCCGTCGAACTGAGCACTTCGGACACGGCGCTGCCGTAAGCGCGGATCAGCCCTCCACCTCCCAGTTTGATGCCGCCGAAGTAGCGGGTCACCACGACGACGGTGTCTTTCAGCTTCTGCTTTTTCAGCACGTCGAGCATCGGCACGCCCGCCGTTCCGCTCGGCTCGCCGTCATCGTTCGCTTTTTGGATCTGGTCATGTTCCCCGATCATGTAGGCGGAGCAGTTGTGGGTGGCGGAATGATGGGCTTTTTTGACTTCCGCAATGAAGTCCATCGCTTCTTCTTCCGTTTCTGCCCGGCACACACTTGAAATGAAGCGGGACTTCTTGATGATGATTTCCGCTTCACCGCGTTCTTTCACCGTCCGGTAATCGTCTCGCATGGAAAATCCCCCTTTGGGTGGTGGATGTAATGTATTTTTAATATATTTTCATCTTTGTAATGCTATAATAAACACAGTTTAAACTCAAATGCCTGATTTGAGGAGCCGAACGGAAAGGAAGATGGACAATGCCTGTCGACAGGGTGGATATTCATGCACTGGATTCCATCTTTAATTCGATGGTCCGGTCGGTGAATGAATCCAAGAATGATATTTTTATAATTAATGAAGAAAGCCGCCGTCAGTTGTCGGATCTGCGGGAAGAACTGCGGAAAACCGATGACGAGATTTCCCGGGCAATAATCGAGGGCGAACGCCTTCAAATGGCATCAGTCGCCGCTCGCGAAAAACTTCAGCATGTCTCGATGTTCTTTTCCGACTATACAAAGGAAGAAGTGCGCGAAACATATGATTCGGCGCATGAAGTCCAAATGGAATTCATGCTCAACAGCACGAGACTCCGTCAGCTTGAGTCGGTGAAGGCGCAGATAGAAAATCGCATTCATACATATGAGGAATCGATCCGCAGGTCGGACCAGCTGGCCAGCCACGTCAATGTCGTGATGAAATATCTGGCCTCCGAGTTGAGGGATGTCGGGCCGGCCCTTGAAACCGCAAAGCTGCGAAAGAATATGAGCATGCGCGTGATCGAAGCACAGGAAGAAGAACGGAAGCGGCTCGCACGCGAAATCCACGACGGCCCGGCGCAGATGATGGCCAATCTCGTCATGCAGCTCGGGCTCGTGGAGCGGGTGTTCCAGGACAAAGGCATGGATCCCGGTCTGGAGCAGCTCGGCTTTACAAAAGAGCTCGCACGCAACACGCTTTCTGAAGTGCGGAGAATCATCCACGATCTCAGGCCGATGGTTCTTGATGATTTCGGGCTGATCCCGGCACTCAGGAAATATCTCGAGCGGACGGCCGACTACCATGAAGGGATCCGCTTCAACTTTAAATCCGAGGGCATCTCGGTCCGTCCAAATCCGGGCGTCGAAGTGGCGGTCTTCCGGCTTGTCCAGGAAGCGGTGACAAACGCGGTCAAACACAGCGGGGCCCGGACGATCGATGTCCATGTTGAAACATGCAAGGATATTATTCGTGCGACGGTCACGGACGACGGACGCGGTTTTGATCCGGAAGACAGATCCGAGACGGCATTCGGCATTCAGGGAATGTATGAACGGGTTGCCCTGCTTAGGGGAGAAATGGACATCCGATCAGCGGCGGGAAAAGGAACGGAAGTGATTCTGATCCTGCCTCATGCGCAGTCAATCAATAAGTAAACTACGATCAGGGGGAATTCGGGATGACGAACATCATTATTATCGACGATCACCAATTATTCCGTGAAGGGGTCAAGCGGATCCTGGACTTTGAAGAGACGTTCAACGTTGTCGCGGAAGGTTCCGACGGCGACGAAGTGCTCGGACTCTACGAGGAATACAAACCGGACGTGGTGCTGATGGACATCAATATGCCCGGCAAGAGCGGAATCGAGGCGACATCCGAGCTGATTGCGGCCCATCCGGATGCGAAAATCATCATCCTCTCCATTCATGACGACGAATCTTACGTGACCCATGCGATGAAGACGGGGGCGCTCGGCTATATGCTGAAAGAAATGGACGCGGATGCAATCGTCCAGGCGATCAAGGTCGTGGCGGCGGGCGGGTCCTACCTGCATCCGAAGGTCACCCGGAACCTGGTCTCGGAGTTCCGCCGACTCAGCGACAAGGAAGCGGTCGGATCGTTCCACCAGACGGAAATCCGCCGTCCGTTCCACCTCCTCACAAAGCGCGAATGCGAGGTCCTGCAGCTGCTGACGGACGGACAGAGCAACCGCTCGATCGGCGATTCGCTTTACATCTCGGAAAAAACAGTCAAGAACCATGTGTCCAGCATCCTCCAAAAAATGGGAGTGAATGACCGGACACAGGCCGTCGTCAATGCCATTAAAAAAGGCTGGGTGGAAGTACGCTGATCCGGATAAACAAAAGTCTGCTGCGGCAGGCTTTTTTCATGTCCGAACGGCGGAATTCCCGCCGGGCCGGGCGAACCAATCCGTTGCAGAAACGTCCCGGTATATGGCACACTGACACGGGAGGGAACGACAGATGAATATGAAGCTGAAGATCATGATTCCGGCCCTGCTCGCGGCGCTGTTCCTTGGAGCTTGCGGCGGCGGTGACGGAGACAATCAAAATACGACCGATGACGGGACTGCCCCGACCGGTGAAAACTCGGCAATCGGCCATGGCGTGGAAGACGGCGCCGGGCCGGAAGAAGACGGGGAAGGCATCGGCTTTGGCATGACCGACGGCAACATCGAAGAGGCGGCAAATGTTCCGGAATCGGAAAAGGCGGCCATTCTGGAGACGTTCGGCAAGTACATGGAAACGTTCAACAACGAAGATCCGGACGGCTATTCTGCAGTGCTTGCGGAAGGTGAAGACGGCTTTGACGTGGAGGAAGAGAAAAAGGCGATGCAGGAACTGTTTGCCGCCTATGACGTCGACCGTTCCGCTGAAAATGAAACAATCGTCTCCTATAAGGACGGCGAAGCCCAGCTGTTCTCGAACATGACGACGACGATGACGTCCAAATCCTCCGAGGAAGCACGCACAGAAAAAGGCCGCCAGGTCACCGTTCTGGCAAAGGTGGACGGGATATGGAAAGTGAAAGAAATCTACTACATCGGAGATGCGGCCTGATTGATTCGGGGCAGCTGACGAAAATATAGGAAATTGGCCGGATGGAGAGCGCATTTCACGCCTCCGCCGGCCTTTCCTGTTTCTGATTCCTATTTGCCCGGTAATTTAGTATGATGGACAGACGGAGGTTGATAGAATGAAAACGGCCATTGTGACCGACAGCACCGCCTACATTCCGGCAACGCTCCGGGAAGATCTGGGCATCCGGATGATCCCGCTCAGCGTGACGATTGAAGGCGAGACATATGAAGAAGAATCAGAGCTCACGGCCGGCCGCTTTTACAAGATGGTCGGCGGCGAACTCCCCAAGACTTCACAGCCTCCGGTCGGGAAGTTCGCAGAATGTTACAGCCGGCTGGCGGAGGAAGGGTTCGGAGCGGTGATCGTGATCACCCTTTCCAGCGGAATCAGCGGGACCTTCGCATCCGCCGTGCAGGCGGGAGATATGGCGGACAACATCGACGTGCGGGTTTTTGACTCGGAAATCTCCTGCATGATGCAGGGGTTCTACGCTATCCGTGCGGCGAAGATGGCCCGCTCGGGAGCAGGTCCGGAAGAAATCATGGATGAGCTGGCCCGGATGCAAGAGACGATGGACGCTTTTTTTATGGTGGACGATCTGTCCCATCTCCAGCGCGGCGGACGTCTGTCCAGTGCGCAGGCGCTCATCGGCGGACTGCTTCAGGTGAAGCCGCTCCTGCACTTCAAGGATAAGGTGATCGTCCCGTTTGAGAAGATCCGCACGCGGAAAAAAGCGATGGCCCGGATCGAGCAATTGCTCGGCGAGGCGGCCGCTGCCAACGGAGCTCTTGAAGCAGCCGTCATCCATGCGAATCGCCCGGAAGAGGCGGAAGCCTGGAAGGCATCCCTGCAGGAGAAGTTTCCGGAAGTGGAGTTCGTGACCAGCTACTTCGGTCCCGTGATTGGAACGCACCTCGGGGAAGGCTCGATGGGACTCGGATGGGTGAAAAAGTGACCGTGATCAAATGGTCGCTTTTTTTCTAAAGTATCTGGTTCAGAAAAGTTAATTAAATTGAAGGGAGGGTGAAGGGCGATTGATGCATCAGTCTGTGTGCCCGTCCGTGATTTTTTGCAGGGGAGGCTTTGGCTGAAGGAGTTTCTGCCGTTTCATGAGGAAGTCGTCGCCGGGCAGATCAAGGCCGGCCATATCGGCATATTGCCGGGCCTGCTGGTGACGGAGCGCCGCTTTTTGACGGACCGTTTTCTTTGCAACAGGTGCCTGTCGGCGGATTCCCGGTCCTTTTATTCATTTGACTGCCGGCGTTGCGAAAACCGCTGTCATTACTGCCGGCACTGCATCCGCATGGGCAGGGTGGCGTCATGTGACGAGCTTGTCTACTGGAAAGGTCCGGAGCGGGCCGGAGATCCGGCCCCCGAGCTTAAATGGACGGGAACACTCACGCCCGCACAGGAAAGCGCCGCTCAGGAGATGACCGGGAGCCTGCGGGAAGGAAAGCCGCATCTGCTGCACGCGGTGTGCGGGGCCGGCAAGACGGAAATCCTTTTTGGTCCTGTGCACAGGCTGCTGGCGGAGGGAAAGCGGGTGTGCATCGCCACCCCGAGAACCGATGTCGTTTTGGAGCTGTTGCCGAGGTTCAGACAGGCATTCGGCGGTGTGGTCATCCACGGCCTTTACGGCGGGTCAGGGCACGGAGAAGGCTTCGCACCGCTCGTCATTTCCACCACCCACCAGCTCTACCGGTTCCGCCACGCGTTCGATGCAATCTTTGTTGATGAAGCCGATGCGTTTCCATTTTCATACGACCGGACGCTCGGAAATGCCGTGAAAAAAGCATTGAAGCCGGGCGGTGTGACGGCTTTCGTGACGGCCACTCCGTCCGCAGCGGTTCTGTCCGCAACCGAAAACGGCGGCCGGTCCGTCATTCGGCGCAGATTCCATGGCCATCCGCTTCCGGTTCCGCGATTCCGGCCTCTGTGGAATTACCGTCGCCGGCTGGAATCCGGGAAACTGCCGGCAAGGCTCAGGGAGTGGACAGAAGCCCGGATGGCGGCCGGTGAGCCGTTCCTCATTTTCTTTCCGTCCGTCGGGCTGATGGAAAAGAGCCTGCCGCTGTTCCGGGAACTGGACGGCCGGATCGGAGCGGTTCATGCGTCAAGCGCGGACAGGCGTGAACAGGTGCTGGCACTTCGCAGCGGAGAAGTCCCGGGCTTGCTGACCACGACGATCCTGGAGCGGGGAATCACGATCGCGAATCTCCAGGCAGCGGTCGTCGGCGCGGAAAATGGGGTGTTTGACCGGGCTGCCATCATTCAAATAGGCGGCCGGGTGGGAAGGAGCGCCGACTGGCCGGACGGGGACATTGTTCTGTTTCATCATGGCATCACCCCCGAAATGGACGAGGCGGTGCGTGAAATCAGACGGCTGAACAGAGGAGGGGAACAACCGGTTGAATTGCCTTCTTTGCAATGAGCCTGCAAGAACGGCGGCCTCCTGGACTGGACTGTTTTCGGCCAGAAGCCGCCCGGTTGTCTGTGCTCCGTGCAGATCGGGTTTCGAGGCTCCGAACGGGCAGCCGCCGCTTGCGGAATGGAAAGGGACGCCGTATGAAGGGGCGCTGGACGGTGCCCGGGCGCTCTTTGCCTACAATGAACCGATGAAGCAGTTCCTTCATCAGTATAAATTCTTGAGAGACGCGGCACTGGCGAGGGTATTCAGCGGGGAGCTGGCGGATGCGGTCAGCAAATCGGGCGGCCGGGCGGTGGCGATTCCGGTGCACCCGGACCGCTTGAAGGAGAGGACCTTTCCGCATGTGGAGGAACTTTTGCGCCAGGCGCGCATTCCGCATGTGGAGATGCTTGAAAAAACGGCTTCCGTCACGCTCGGAAAGATGAACCGTCAGGAGCGGATGGCTTTGGATCTGCTTTTTCGCCTGCGCACGGGAATACAGAAAGCGCCGGGAGAATATGTTCTCGTGGATGACCTTTACACGACGGGTACCACGCTCCACCATGCGGCCGCGGTCCTGAAACAGGCCGGAGCCGACCGGGTCACGGCCGTGACGCTGATCCGGGCCTGATGCCGCCGGCCGCAGGGAATGGGTTCGAGCATCCGGCGGGCAGCGAAGGTTGCCGGATTGCGCAATTACGACAAAAGTTGCAAAGTGCCGTGTTTTTTAAAGGGTTTTCAAGGGAACATGAAGAAATGAAACAATAGAGTTAGATCTCAAAGGAGGAGTTCATATGCTGGATTTCAACATTCGCGGGGAGAACATTGAGGTCACACCGGCAATCCGGGAATACGTGGAGAAAAAGATCCAGAAACTGGAGCGTTACTTCACGGATGAAGTGAATGCCACGGCCCACGTCAACCTCAAGGTCTACAACGACAGACAGACAAAGGTCGAAGTGACGATCCCGATGAAGAACCTCACCCTACGGGCAGAAGAACGGAACTCCGATATGTATGCGGCCGTCGACCTGATCACCGATAAACTGGAACGGCAGATCCGCAAATATAAGACGAGAGTCAACCGGAAATTCCGAGAACGTGAAGGGGTGGCCTCCTACTTCAACACGTTCAGCGAAGAAAGCAGCGCAACGACCGAGAGCGATACGGAAAGCGAGTTCGATGTCGTCCGCACGAAGCAGTTCAACCTGAAACCGATGGACCAGGAAGAGGCCATCCTCCAGATGAACATGCTCGGCCACTCGTTCTACATCTTCACCGACGCCGAATCCAACGGCACGAACATCGTCTATAAGCGGAAAGACGGCAAATACGGCCTCATCGAAACCGAAGCCGAATAAAACCCGAAAAGTAGCAGCCTGCCAACACGGCAGGCTGTTTTTGTCTGATGAAGAACAGACAAAGGGATGGGAGAAGGGGTGGAATCGGAGTATGGGATGGAATATCGGCGTAAGGGTCGCAGTGGGGCGAGTCGTACGGATAAGGGCCCGAGTCGTACGGATCGGAGGGTGAACCGTACGGATCAGGCGTCGAGTCGTACAGGTTGATTCTTCCAGGCGTGAGTCGTACGGATAAGGGCCCGAGTCGTTCTCCGCATGCGACCTCATCTCTCCAACAAAAGGAAATCTCTTGATTTTGCATCGTTTGCAGTGAAGGGGGGGCGATGTTAAAATAGTATGGATACCAGTGAGGAAGTGAAGACATGCTAGGTGCTTTAAATAAATTGTTTGACCCGACCAAGCGGGACTTGAAGAGACTTGAAAAGACGGCAGATGCCGTGGAGGCGTTTGCCTCTGACATGGAAAAGCTTTCTGATGCCGAGCTCCAGGCGAAGACGGACGAGTTCCGCAATCGCATCGCCGACGGAGAGTCGCTTGACCGGATCCAGCCCGAAGCATTCGCGGTCGTCCGGGAAGCAGCGCGCCGCGTGACCGGCATGTATCCGTTCCGCGTCCAGATCATCGGTGCGGCCGCCCTTCATGACGGCAACATCGCAGAGATGAAGACCGGTGAGGGGAAGACGCTCACCTCGACGATGGCGATTTACCTGAATGCCCTTGACGGCAAGGGTGCCCATGTCGTGACGGTCAACGAATACCTGGCCAGCCGGGATGCCTCCGAAATGGGACAGATCTACAAGTTCCTCGGTCTGACCGTGGGCCTCAACCTGAACAGCATGACAAAGGAAGAAAAGCGCGAGGCGTACTTGGCCGATGTCACATACAGCACGAACAATGAGCTCGGCTTCGACTACCTCCGCGACAATATGGTGCTTTATAAAGAAGAACGGGTTCAGCGGCCGCTCCATTTTGCGGTGATTGACGAAGTCGACTCCATCCTGATCGACGAAGCGCGGACGCCGCTCATCATTTCCGGGCAGGCCGAGAAGAGCGCGATGCTCTATATCCAGACAAATGCATTTGTCCGCACGCTGCGCAAGGAAGAGGATTACACGTACGACGAGCAGACGAAAGGCGTGGCCCTGACCGAGTCGGGGATCGAGAAAGCGGAAAAGGCATTCTCGATCAGCAACCTGTTCGATCTGACGCATGTCCGCCTCAACCATGCGATCAACCAGTCGCTCAAGGCGCATGCGAGCATGCACCTGGACGTCGACTATGTGGTTGAAGACGGCAAAGTGGTCATCGTCGACTCGTTCACCGGACGTCTCATGAAGGGCCGCCGTTACAGCGACGGCCTCCACCAGGCGATCGAGGCGAAGGAAGGCCTGGAGATCCAGAACGAATCCATGACGATGGCGACGATCACGTTCCAGAACTTCTTCCGGATGTACGACAAGCTGTCCGGGATGACCGGTACGGCGAAAACCGAGGAAGAGGAATTCCGCAACATCTACAATATGAATGTCATCGTCATCCCGACGAACCGGCCGATTGTCCGGGACGACCGGGCTGATCTGATCTATGCGTCGATGGAAGGGAAGTTCAAGGCGGTCGCGCAGGACATCAAGGAACGGCACGAGAAAGGCCAGCCGGTCCTCGTCGGCACCGTCGCGATCGAGACATCGGAGATCATTTCCGACTACCTGAAGAAGTTCGGCGTCCCGCACAATGTCCTGAACGCAAAAAACCATGAGCGCGAGGCGGAAATCATCACGGACGCCGGCACAAAGGGCGCCGTCACGATCGCCACGAACATGGCGGGCCGCGGTACCGACATCAAGCTGGCGGAAGGTGTCCGCGAACTCGGCGGCCTGGCCGTCATCGGCACCGAGCGCCATGAATCCCGCCGGATCGACAATCAGCTCCGCGGCCGTTCCGGACGTCAGGGTGATCCCGGGGTGACCCAGTTCTATCTTTCGCTTGAAGATGAACTGATGCGCCGGTTCGGATCGGAAAGCATGAAGGGCATGATGTCAAAGCTCGGCATGGACGATTCCCAGCCGATCCAGTCGAGAATGGTTTCCCGCGCCGTCGAATCTGCACAAAAACGCGTGGAAGGCAATAACTTTGATGCCCGGAAACGGCTTCTCCAGTATGATGACGTCCTCCGCCAGCAGCGGGAGATCATCTACAAAGAACGGAACGAAGTGCTCGACACGGACGACATGCGCGCGCTTGTCGAATCGATGATCGGGGATGTTATCACCCGCACCGTGCCATCCTATACTGCAGACGAGGATCCGGGAAAATGGAACCTCAGGGGACTTGAGGACTTCCTGGTCGCCAATCTCCTGCCGGAAGGGACATTCACGGCAGAGGACTTCAAAGGCAAATCACAGGAAGAAATCACAGAAATGGTTTCTGAAGCGGTCCGGAAGCGGTATGATGAAAAAGAAGAGGAAATGACGCCTGAACGGATGCGCGAATTCGAGAAAGTCGTCCTGCTCCGCTCAATCGACACAAAGTGGATCGACCACATCGACATGATGGACCAGCTTCGACAGGGGATCCACCTGCGTGCATACGGACAGACCGATCCGCTCCGCGAATACCAGAACGAAGGATTTACGGCCTTTGAAGAGATGGTCGATTCCATCCGCGACGACGTGGCAAAATATGCGATGAAGGCGGAGATCCGCCATAACCTCGAGCGCGAGGAAGTCGCAAAAGGGGAAGCCGTCAACCCGAAAGAAGAAGGCGGCGAAGTGAAGAAAAAGCCGGTCCGGAGGAAAACGACGGTCGGCCGCAATGACCCTTGCCCGTGCGGCAGCGGAAAGAAATTCAAGAACTGCCACGGGACGGCCTGACCGCCGGGGCAATGAACGGGTGCGCCGGATAAACTGGAGAGCACCGAATCCAAGGAGGACGATTTGATGATCGAACTAGCAGAAGTACGCAACACGCTCGACAAAACAGCCGGGAAACTGGCGGACTTCAGGGGGTCTCTTTGACTTAGAAAACAAAGAGGCACGGATCCAGGAACTCGACGAGCGGATGCTCGAACCGGGATTTTGGGACAATCAGGACGAAGCCCAGAAAGTCATTTCCGAAGCGAACGGACTGAAGGACATCGTCAATGAATACAAAAAATTGGCCGACACGCAGGAGAATCTCGAAATGACCCTCGAGCTGCTCCGGGAGGAAGATGACCCGGATCTCCACGAAGAACTCGGAGAGGAACTGGCCGGGTTCAACAGTGAACTGGCGGACTTCGAGCTCCAGCTTCTCCTGAGCGAGCCATATGACAAAAACAACGCGATCCTCGAACTCCATGCCGGAGCGGGCGGCACGGAATCCCAGGACTGGGCTTCAATGCTCCTGCGCATGTACACCCGATGGGGTGAAAAGCGCGGTTTCAAGGTCGAGACGCTCGATTACCTGGCAGGGGACGAGGCGGGCGTCAAGTCCGTCACGATCGCCATCCGCGGGCACAACGCGTACGGCTACCTGAAAGCGGAGAAAGGCGTCCACCGGCTTGTCCGGATTTCGCCGTTCGACTCTTCGGGCCGCCGTCATACGTCGTTCGTTTCTTGTGAAGTCATGCCGGAATTCGACAATGAAATCGAACTCGACATCCGGTCAGAAGACCTGAAGATCGACACATACCGGTCCAGCGGCGCCGGCGGGCAGCACGTCAACACGACGGACTCCGCCGTCCGGATCACCCACCTGCCGACCAACACGGTGGTCACCTGCCAGTCGGAGCGTTCGCAGATCAAAAACCGCGAACAGGCGATGACCCTGCTGAAGTCCAAGCTGTATCAGCTGAAGATCGAGGAGCAGGAAAAAGAACTCCTTGAAATCCGCGGCGAACAAAAAGAAATCGGCTGGGGAAGCCAGATCCGCTCTTACGTGTTCCATCCGTATTCGATGGTCAAGGATCACCGGACCGACGCGGAAACCGGAAATGTTCAGAACGTCATGGACGGGGACATCGACTTGTTCATCAATGCGTTCCTGCGGTCAAAACTTTCCTGAACAAAGAAATAAAGGGGTGCCCAATGAACCGAACCCTATAAAACGGACAATTTAATAAAAAACCTGCTTATGAAGCGATGAGATGATTCCGGTATTGGGCCGGGGTCATCTTTTTGGCTCTACAATGTTAGTTGGGGTATAGGTACAATACCTCTAAATAAAAAAGGCACGCAAACTT
>NZ_JBHLWY010000004.1:0-41352 GCF_042432615.1 Bhargavaea ullalensis | reverse complement strand
CCCCTGCAAGAGTAGGACGCCGCTGGGCACAAAGCCGTCTCCCTATGGAGACGGTTTTTTTGTGCTGTGAAAAAGGGGAATCCGGACGAGTCGTACGGATCGAGGCTTGAGTCGTACGGATCGACCCTTGAACCGGACGGATCCGGCCCTGAGTCGTAGGGGTTCCGCTTTCTAATAGAGAAATCTCCTCTCTCCAGGGCGAGTCGTACGGATCAGGCCCCGAGTCGTACGGATCGACCCTTGAACCGGACGGCTCTGGCTCAGAATCGTACGAGTTCCACTTTCCAAGAGGGAAATCTCCACTCTCCAAGGCGAGTCGTACGGAACAGGCCTTGAGTCGTACGCATTCACCCTTGAACCGTACGGATCCGGCCCTGAGTCGTACGGGTTCCACTTTCCAAGAGGGAAACACCCACTCACCAGGACGAGTCGTACGGAACAGGCCTTGAGTCGTACGGATCGACCCTTGAACCGTACGGATCCGGCCCTGAGTCGTACGGGTTCCACTTTCCAAGAGGGAAACACCCACTCGCCAGGACGAGTCGTACGGATCTCCCTTCGAACCGTACGGATCTAGCCTCCGAGCCGAACAGATAGCAGTCCTTGAATTTAACTTTGTCTAAAAAGAAACATATTAATGTTATGTAAACCACACGCTCTCGCTTCTCCATCCCCATCTCTCAGCGTTCGTTTCGTCTTCTTGAAAGAAGGGCATTATGATGGTAGCGGCAATTTTGCCGGTCACTTTCTGTGCGGTAAGCTTGCTCACAACAGTGGGGGCTTACCGGTGTTCTGGAGGAGGGCAGCGGATGGGAGTCATTTGGAGGTTTTATCGGGATCGTTCATTCATACTTAAGATGACGGTCGGTTTCGTGCTGGGCATTGTCGTGGGCTTGATTTTCGGGCCGTCGGCAAAAGTATTGTCACCGCTCGGGGAACTGCTGCTGCGTTTGCTCAACCTGATCGTCATTCCCCTTGTTGTGTTTACACTGATCGCTGCGGTGGATCAGCTGAATCCACAGAAGCTTGGCCGGATCGGCGGGAAGGTATTTGTTTATTACATGTTCACGACAGCCATCGCAATTGTTTTCGGCATCGTCATCGCATTGCTTGTGAAGCCGGGTACCGGACTGTCACTGCCTGACGCGAAAGTCGACATACCCGAGCACTCATCGATGCTCGATACGTTGCTCGGCATTGTTCCGGAAAACCTGTTTTCCTCCTTGGTGAGCAGTGACATCCTGGGTATCATTTTTGTTGCCGTCGTCGTCGGGCTTTCGATTTCTTCCATGACGCATTCCGGTGAGGAGCGGATCCGGAAAATGGGGAATCTGCTCAGTGAGCTGACGGTGAGCCTGAGCGAATTGACATTCCGTATTCTCAATGGAATCTTGCAGTATGCACCGATCGGGATTTTCGCCATAGCGGCGTCAGCCATCGGTTCACAAGGTCTTCAGACCCTTATTTCACTGGGGAAACTGACCGGTGTCATTTACATCGGCATCGCACTGCAGTTCATCTTTGTCTATTTCCTCATGCTGAAAATTTTCGGCGTGCATATCCGGCAGTTCCTGGCCAATACAAAAGAGGCGATCGCGACGGCATTCATGACGTCCAGCAGTCTCGGAACCCTTCCGGTTACGATGAGGTCTGCGAGCCGGGCAGGGATCAGCAATGAAGTGGCCAGCTTCAGCCTGCCGCTCGGCGCGACGGTCAATATGGACGGGGCAGCGATCCGCCTTGGAGCATCCGTCGTGTTCGCTGCGGATATTATGGGTCTCAATCTTGGATTTTCTGCAATTCTCGGCATCATTGTCACGGGAACTCTCGCTTCAGTCGGAACGGCGGGGGTACCGGGAGCCGGTCTTATTGCTTTGTCGATCGTATTGACTCAGGCCGGATTGCCGATCCAGGTAGTTGCCCTTGTTGCCGGTGTGGACGCGATTCTCGGGATGGGGGCCACCGCCTGCAATGTGACCGGAGACCTGGTGGGTGCGGCAATCGTTGACAAAAGCGAACGACGAAAATTGAGTGCAGCATCATCAGAGGCTTAGTGTTCTGCTCCACAATTTAAAGCAGTGAAACAGGGGAAAAGGCGGTGTGTGAATGGATATTTTGGTCAGGCAGGAAGAACCGAAAGACTTCCATCAAGTGGAACAAATCGTGGAGGAATCATTTCGGGATGTGCAAATGAGTGATCATCGGGAGCAGTTGCTTGTCGGCAGGTTGAGGGCATCCCATACATATATGCCTGAACTTGCACTTGTGGCGGAACTGGAAGAAGCGGGAGATTTGATCGGCTATTCCCTTATGACAGAAGTGACCGTGGGAGACAAGAAAATCACGGCTCTTGCACTGGCGCCGGTGGCCGTCCTGCCGGATTACCGCAATGAAGGAGTCGGAACGATGCTGATCAGGGAAGGAATCCGCCGGGCGGCTTCACTTGGTTACAGGGCGGTCACTGTTCTCGGAAACCCGGATTACTATCACCGGTTCGGTTTCCGGCGGTCGTCCGATTACCATATTCACTCACCATTTGAAGTGTCGGGTGAGCTATATTTGGTGCTTGAACTTCAAAAATATGGCCTTGAGGGTGTTTCTGGAATCGTCAATTACCCAGATCCTTTTGTCGAAGAACCGGATTCTTAAAATTTACCGGCACATGAAGAAGGCATGGCTCCAAGGCCATGCCTTCTTTTTCATTGCTTCTCAATGACCGTTGCATTGATTTCCGGCTGGTCGTCTTTGTCCGTCCCGCCGAATGTCCCGTACACCGTCACGATGTCGCCGTCTTCGAGTGCCGTGTCGGTCGTGTCGAGGTTCGTGACGGCGATTTCACCGTCGCCTTCCGGATCTTTGAGCATAAAGCCGCCGAGCGCCGAATGGCCGGTGACTTCACCGCGGATCCGCACATGAGTGCCTTCTTCAATATCGCCGGTCGATGCGCTGTCGAACGTAATTTCCTCTGCGGAAGCCATGAATTCATCATTGATTTCACTTTGGGATTTTTTGTCCCCCGATGCTGGCGGACTGATGCTTTCTGTGCTTGTTACAGGTGGTTTGTCATCATTGGAGCAAGCACCGAGCAGAAGCCCGCCGAGCAAGATAAAGGACAGCCGCTTCATGATCATCACTCCTTTGCTCCTTGTTGCGTCAGCCTGTGTATTCCCTAATATCCTGAAGTTAAGGGTCTTGCTGCAACGGACAGGAAAAACGGGCCGCCGCATCACTGCGACCACCCATCCACCGAGTTTAAAACCCGAGGTCTTCTTTCACTTCACGAATTTGGTCAATGTGCCGCTTTTCATGGTACCCGACAAACGGAATCCACTGCTTCAGCTTCATCATGCCAAACACGGGGTGGGGGTAGGATTTGTCTTCGAGTGCCTGCGGGTCGGAAGTTTGCTCCGCTTTTGACAGCATGGAACGGGTACTGGACAGTTTTTGTTTGAGTTCTTCTTTTGAAGAAAATTGATCAGATGGCATCGTGAATGCCGGTGCTTCGACTTTCACCGAGCGGTTCACCGTCGCTTCGATCGGCCGCATTTCTGCTGCCGTCTCTTCACCATTTACCGCCTGATCGGCTATGGTCTTTGCGACGGCGCCTTCCATCAGGTAAAGGTGTTCCATGATTTGCTTGATCGACCATCCGCCGTTGGACGGCTTCCGGTTCAGATCTTCATCGGAAAGACGTGCGACCACTTCCAATAATTCAGTTCGGGCTTCATCATTGACTCTCATATTCGGGCTCCTTTTCATGCAGCGGATTAATATCTTAGCGTAACCTGGGATCGCCAAACGTGGGGGATGCCTGCCGCTTCTTTAGATTCTGTTCATCTTTCCTCTTCTTCAGCTGCTCCCGGCGGGTAGATGATCTCGCCGTCCATGCGCTCGACCGGCTCGGCCCCCCAGCGTCCGGGTACATGCTGTTCGGTAATCGTTTCTCCGTGCGGGCCATCCAGGATGTGGGTGACTTCGCCGCCGTTCATTGCGACCCAGTTGCTGATGAGAAGGCGGTGGCAACGGGCGGGGTGCCGCTCCGAACAACAGACGGCGACGCGCCTGCCGCCCGCCGCATCGGCCAATTTCTTAAGGCCCTCTTTAAACTCCGGTTCGAGTGTATAGTCGGCGTAGTTGTGGAACGACCGGTTGTTCCAGCCGGCGTTGAGTTCATCGGGTACGGTTTTTGATTTTCGCCTGCGGCCGCCGAGTTCGCGGATATGTACATATCCGATGCCGTTTTCGGGAAGCCATTCGCTCATCCGGTCGGTATGGAACCAAGGGTACTTCCGGCTCCCCGGGAAAGCACGGACATCGGCGAGCAGTTCTACTCCCGCGTCGCCGAGCAGTTGCAGAAATTCTTTTTCTGAATGAGTGGAATGTCCTATTGTATAAAGGTCCATCGTATCACTTCCTTCGCCTGAGTCACTGAACCATCAGGATTCCTCAGACAGTTCCTCCTCAATGACCCACTTGTGGTTTTTCACTTTTTCGCCGCCGTCTTCCGGCACAAAGTCTACCTGGTAGACGGTCGTTTTTTCGGCGTCATCGATGATCCCCGTCGCACCTTTCATGCCGTCCATGTGATCCGCCGCGATTGTCACCTGGCTTCCTTTTTGCACAGGGTCCTTTCCGGGGTCCTTAAGTTCTTCGTGGATGACCCACTTATGCGCCTTCACCGGCTTGCCCCCGTCCGTCGGGGTGTAAGTGACGGCGTAGGCGGTCGTCTCGTAAGCACCGGTGACGGTCGCCTTGGCATTTTGCATGCCCGGCATGTGGTCTGCCTTCAGTACGACTTCGCTCCCGACCGGGTATGTTGGACTTTGGGCTTCCTTCAGGCCGCCGGGAAGTGCACCGGGGTCTCCGGATTCTCCGTCTTCCATTTCCTCCCGGTCTTCGGAATCGTGCATATCGTATGTGTCACTTGTTTGTTCGCGGTCATACTGCTCATCGCCTTGTTCTTCAACACGGTCTGTTTGTTTTTCTGCTGCGCCGTCGTTGCCGCCTGAACAGCCGGAAAGCAGGAGAACCAATGCCGCCGATGTGATTCCTGCCTGATGGTTGATCTTCATCATCATCTGCACCTCCTTCACGGTCTCTTATTGGCAATGTTCCCTTTCTGGCCGAAGAGTATGTCCGTTTCAGGAGCAAACTGAAGGATCCTTGAGCGAAGAGGGATAAGATCTTTCAACTTCGGGCAAAGATTGGACAAACACCCGCAAATTATTCGCTTTTTTGAGGTTTCCGACTGCACGATTCGCGGGAATATGGTATGTTGAAAAGGTAAGGAGTGATGAAAATGACCCACGTGATCACGGCGCCTTGTATGGCCGAAAAAGCAGGAGAATGTGTGGATGTCTGTCCGGTCGATTGCATCCTTGAAGGAGAAGATCAGTTCTACATTGACCCGGACCTTTGCATAGACTGCGGTGCCTGCACAGCCGTCTGCCCGGTGGACGCCATCTTCTATGAAGATGATCTGCTGCCGGAAGATATGGAGTTCGTCGAAAAAGCCAAACAGTTCTTTATGGAAGGCTGATGCCGGAGCGGAATCGCTCCGGTTTTTCTTTTCGGGATTAAACCAAAAGAAAAGATTTTTTGTTTGGTGAATAATATGGTGGCATAACAATAGAAATTTAAATTTCCATAGACCAACATGAAACTCACCGAAAACTGATATATTTAAATAACAAATCCACCGGCCCGTCTCCAAGAGTGCCGGTTATTCGGTTTGACACCAGGTCACAAGTCCAATATATTCGATTCATTCAGACTATTGAAACCGCTTTCTGTTCCGTTTAGGGAATTCCGGCTGTTTAAGCCGCTCCATAAAGATCAGAGGAAGGTTGGTGGAGAAATGTATGTATCGGACCGCATCATGTATTTGTTTTCGGGACTGATCGTTCTGTCGCTTCTCGGCATGTTCATGCAGTCCTGGCGTCTGATCCTGTATCCGTACCTGCTCGTGATCGGGATTGTGATCACGCTCGGCATGTGGAAGGCAGTGAAGAAGTCGCGTGCAAAACTTTGGGTGCCCGGACTTGTGGCCGGAGGGTATCTGGCTTTGTTCATCTCGCTGGACGTCATCACCCGGAGTGACCCCGCGGGAGGCAGCGGCTATATCCTAGGAATGACGCCGAGCCTGGCGCTATACTTGCTCGGCATCCTGCCGCTCGCAGTCATCGCATCTTTGCTGTACGCACTTCTGTTTGACGGCAGTGACACGGAAGCTCTGAAACAGGAATTCCGGAGCGGGGAGGCGGCCGAATGAACAGCACCATCATTGTCATCGTCAGCATTTATCTTCTTGTCTGTATTTTGATCGGGATCTGGGCGACCCGGAGAACGAAATCGGCCAGTGACTTCCTTGTCGCCGGACGCAGCCTCGGCATGTTCGTCATGGCGATTGCCGCATTCACCTCCATCCAGAGCGGATTCGGCCTGCTGGGCGGTGCGGGCCAGACGTTTTCCGCAGGTTTCGGATTCGCGGCAGGCGTGCTCATCGCCGCACCGCTCGGCTTTGCGCTGACCTGGTTCCTCGTCGGCAAGAGGATGTGGGCAATGGGCGACCTCGGAGACGTGTTCACGCTGGGCGACGTGGTGGAGAAACGCTACAACAGCCGGGGCGTGCGCGGTTGGCTCGGCTTGGCCATCACACTCGGTGTCATCGGCTATCTCGGCACCCAGGTTCAGGCCATGGGGGTCATCATGCACTCGATCTTCGGTGTTTCACCAGCGGTTGGTGCACTGATCGGGCTCGGCATCCTGGCGTTTTATTCGGTTGGCGGCGGTATCATCGCATCGGTATACACGGACCTGTTCCAGGGGGTCATCATGATCGGTGTGTCGGTCCTGATCTTTTTCTTCGCGCTGAACGTCGGCGGCGGCATGCAGAACATTACAGAAACGCTCCAGGCATCCGACCCGCTGCTTGCATCGCCGTTCGGAAATTTCTCGCTCATCTCAATTGCCTGCTGGTTCCTCCTGTTCAGCCTGGGAGCTGCCGGCCAACCGCATTTCATCAATAAGTTCCTCATGATCAAAAGCCCGAAAGAACTGAAGTGGGGCGCATTCACGGCCGGTTTTGCGTACGCGATCACCGTGCTCCTCGTCGTCAGCATCGGCCTTACCGCCCGGTCGCTCCAGATCCAGGGTCGGTTCCCCGATCTCGCTTCGGCGGACGATGCGCTCGTCGTGTTCGTGACCGACTTCACCCCGTCGATCATCGGCGGGCTCGTGCTCGCAGGGCTCCTCGCGGCCATCATGTCGACCGGATCAGGCTTTGTCACGCTAGGTGCGGCCAGCCTCGTCCGTGACATTCCGCGCGCATTCGGCAAGGAAGTGAAAAATGAGCTGTTCTGGAACCGGGTGGTCGTGCTCGGACTTCTGACGGTATCCACTCTCTTCTCCTTTTACATGGATACGCTCGTCGCTCTGCTCGGCGTTTTCGGCTGGGGCACTTTTGCGGCCGCTGTGTTCCCGGCGGTCGTGCTCGGACTCGTCTGG
This sequence comes from Bhargavaea ullalensis, assembly GCF_042432615.1. Classification (NCBI taxonomy): domain Bacteria; kingdom Bacillati; phylum Bacillota; class Bacilli; order Caryophanales; family Caryophanaceae; genus Bhargavaea; species Bhargavaea ullalensis. The sequence continues at coordinate 33,846 of NZ_JBHLWY010000004.1, read as the reverse complement.
GAAAAGGCGACGAAGCAGGGGGCGATGACGAGCATCATCCTCGGCGTCTCGCTGAATTTCATGTTTGAGATACTGAATAAGTACGGCATTCATCTTCTGCCGGAAGGCGTGGTCGTCGGGGCCATTTCGCTCGTCATTTCCATCTTGAGTTTTGTCGTCGTGTCGCTGTTCACCCAGCCGGTGGCTTCCGAAGCCGGGTCGAAAGTGCTGAAGGTGACGGAAGTCTGACTGAATTTAAAAGGAGGGGTACATTTGGATGTAGGCTATCTTCTGGACCGGGTGGAACCCCGACTCCAGACGCTGGATCCCGGTAAAGCCGCAGTCTGTCTGGAAAACGAAAAGACGTGGACATACGGGGAGCTGAATGAAACGGCAAACCGGTATGCAAATGCACTGCTGGACAAGGGAGTGGAGAAAGGGGATCGCGTCGGTCTGCTGCTGTTCAATTCGCTCGAGTATTTTGCTCTTTACTTTGCAGTCGCCAAAATCGGGGCGATTGCCGTCCGAATCAACTTCCGTCTGGAAACGGAGGAACTCGACTACATTCTCGAAGATTCCGGAACGAAGGTCCTTTGTTTTGACGGCAGTCTCGGAAACCGCGTCGAACCGCTGGTGAACAAAGGAAGCGTCAGAAAGTGGATCTGCTTTGAGGGCGGAAAAGGCACTCTTCCGGACTGGGCGGAAGCTTGGACCGTTTTGGAAAGCGGGGCGCCTGAACTGGTCCGGCGACCGGACATCTCCCAGTCGGATCCGGTCATGCTGATGTATACGTCAGGCACGACGGGCAGGCCGAAGGGGGCACTGTGGACGCATGAAAACACAGTCATGTTTTCTGTGATGCAGTCGCTGAAGTGGAATTTCAGCAAAGAGACCGTGGGGATGACAACAGGCCCTCTGTATCACGTCGGCGCCATGGAAGACATCTCGCTTGCCGTGCTGCTGGCCGGCGGCACGGTCGTCATATCCAAGAGCGGCAACTTCGAGATATCCAGGACACTCGGCGTGATCGAGGAGGCCGGCGTGTCCGATGTGTTCCTGTTCCCGTTCATGATTTATGAAATGCTGAAGCTGCCGGACATCGGATCATACGGGCTCAAATCACTTCGGACGATCTACTCGGGCGGTGATCCGATCATTTCCTGGGCAATCGACAGGCTGCACGAACAGTACCCGCACATCGGGCTCGTCCAGGTGTACGGTCTGACGGAAGGCACGCCGATCGCGGTCGCCCTCGATCCGTCAGACGCGGCGGATAAAGGCTACACGGCAGGCAAGGCGATGCCGTTCACGGAAGTGAAGATCATCGATGATGCGGGAAACCGGCTGCCGCCCGGATCGGTCGGGGAAATCTGCACGAAAGGTCCGTCTGTTGTTTCGGAATACTGGAACAAACCGGAGGCGACAAGCGAGACGTTCGTGGAAGGATGGTGCAGGACAGGTGACCTCGGCATCCTCGACGAGGAAGGATTTTTGACCATTTCGGGCAGGAAGAAAGACATGATCCGAAGCGGAGGAGAAAACATCTACCCGGTCGAAGTCGAAGATGTGCTGATCCGCCATGACGCCATCCAGGACGTCGCCGTGATCGGCATACCCGACCCGAAGTTCATTGAATCAGTTTGCGCTGTCATCGTGACGAAGCCGGGCAGGACCGTCACGGAGAAAGAGATCCTGGAGTTTATCGAAAGCCGGCTCGCCGGTTACAAAAAGCCGCGCAGTTTCGTGTTTCTGGATGAATTGCCGAGGACGGCTTCCGGCAAAGTCCAGAAGTTCCGGCTGAGAAATGAATACCAGCACCTGCTCGGCCACGAAGTGAATTCTTAAGGGGGAGTGCCGCATGTTCGATCGTTTTTTCGAAGAAGTGGACGTCGGGGATGAGTGGGAATCGATGGGGCGCACGATCACGGAGGCGGACATCGTCAACTTTGCCGGAGTGAGCGGAGACTACTATCCGCTTCATATGGATGCAGAGTATGCGGCCGCCACCCGGTTCGGCGGAAGAATCGCCCACGGCATGCTCGTGCTGTCCGTCGCGACCGGTCTCATGAACTTTACGCCGGGCGTCATTGTCGCCTTCTACGGGATGGACCGGATCCGTTTTATCCGGCCGACGTTCATCGGCGACACGATCAAAGTCCGGCTGAAGGCGGCGTCCAAGGAAAACCGGGAGGACGGGACAGGCGTCATCGTCTGCAAAACCGAGATCATCAATCAGGAAGGCCGAGCCGTTACGGCAGGAACGCTGCGCATGATGGTGAACCATGCGCCGGTCGCGGTAAAATCCTGACAGGAGAGCGGGCTTTCCGTCCATCTGCATAAAGATGGCGGGAAGCCTGCCTCCTGCTGTTTGCGCCTGCCGGATGAGGGAATAGTGAAGAACGGGAGGGAGAGCCGAGTGAAGACATTTGAGACGATTGATGAATTTGTGGAAGCGGCGGCGGGCATTGATGCCGAAGAACAGCCGGGAAACCTGTTCGTCAGCCAGGCGATTGAGAACGATGAGGTGGCGCAGGAAACCGTCATCGAAGATGAGGACTCGGTCCGCGGCAATGTGATGCAGGTGTTCAGTGTGCTCCTGGAAACCGAGAGGGGTTCCTATTATTTCGAGTACCCGTTTATCGAGCCGTACGAGATGGAAGAGATCCAGGAAAAGCTGGAGCCGCTGCTGGAGAAATTCCCGAAAGTCGTCTTGCCCCGTGTAGACATGCTCGAAAAGAGAAAAGCGATTTAAGCGGCTGACGGAAGGAGGCGGGTTGAGCGTGTCTGTTTTCAGGCGTTCCGTCCATTGCACGAACTGCAGCCGGGAAATCCGGGATGGCGAAGAAATTACAGCGATGATGACGCCGCCGGATGTGAACACGATGGTGGAGATCCGGGCCTATTTGAACAAGAAGAGCCGGGTGCTGTGCAATGATTGTGCAGACCCGGAAAAGCACAAGTGAAGAAATGCGGCAAGCAGTCCATCCCGGGCTGCTTGCAATTTTTTTCTTTGGACGCTGCAGAATTGTTCAAACGACGAATATCCGGCGCCGTTCCAGAATAAATAAAGCCGAAGGGACTTTGACGCTCATTCCTCAACAATTTAAGGAAAAAGTTTCGCCAAATTGATTTAAATTTGTCTGAATTCATGTATAATGGGGCTATTATTTCGTTTTCATGAGTATACGATATATCGCATAACGTGGAGCCAAGGAGGAAGATTGAATGGAGAACATGAAGATCAACATCACGAAGTGCCTGGAGAAGAAGCAGAAACCGTCGACGGAAGGCATTGCTTTCGGGCGCAATTTCACCGACCATATGTTCATGGCGGACTACACGGAGGGCGTTGGCTGGCATGATCACCGCATCGTGCCGTATCAGCCGATTTCGCTTGATCCGTCCGCAATCATCTTCCATTACGGACAGACAGTGTTTGAGGGCCTGAAAGCGTACAAGGCCGAAGACGGGTCGGTGCGCCTGTTCCGGCCCGAGGAGAACTTCCGCCGGATGAATGAGTCCTGCGACCGGCTGTGCATGCCGGAGATCAATGAGGCACACGCGCTTGAAGCACTAAAGGCGCTCATCGAAGTCGAGCGGGACTGGGTGCCCGAAGCGGAAGGCACTTCGCTTTATATCCGCCCGTACATGATTGCGACCGAGCCTCATCTCGGGGTGGCGCCGTCGCTCGAGTATAAATTCATGATCGTCCTGTCGCCGGTCGGCTCCTACTACAAGGAAGGCATCGCGCCGGTCAAGATCCTGGTGGAAAACGAGTATGTCCGCGCGGTTGCAGGCGGCACCGGTGCCGCCAAGACGGCCGGCAACTACGCCGCTTCCCTGAAGGCCCAGCGAGTCGCCGACAAAGCGGGCTACTCCCAGGTTCTCTGGCTCGACGGCGTGGAGAAGAAGTACATCGAAGAAGTCGGCAGCATGAACGTCTTCTTCAAGATTGGCGGCGAAGTCATCACCCCTGCGCTCAACGGCAGCATCCTCAGCGGCATCACGCGCAAATCGATCCTTGAAATGCTCCGCGCCTGGGATGTCCCGGTCACCGAGCGCCGCATTTCCATGCAGGAGCTCGTGGACGCACAGAAAGACGGCCGCCTCGAAGAAGCGTTCGGAACCGGAACGGCCGCAGTCATTTCACCGATCGGCGAATTCAACTGGAAAGGCGAGTCCTTCACCGTCAACGGCGGCGAAGCGGGTGAGCTGTCGACAAAGCTCTATGAGGAACTCACCGGCATCCAGACCGGCAAAAAAGAAGACCCGTTCAACTGGGTAACGGTCATTGAAGAAAAGGAAACCATTAAACAATAAGAAGAGAGCTGCCCGGTGCGCCCGACGCGCCGGGCGCTTTTTTGCCGGTTTTAGGACGAGACGGCGAGTCTGTCTCTTAAAATATGGAATCGGACTCTTAGCGGGACGAATCGGACTCTTAAACAGGGGAATCGGACTCTTAAACAGGGGAATCGGACTTTTAAGCGGCGGAATTGGACTTTTGTCCCCATCGCCCCGGCAAATGGGTGTTTTACTTTCCTCCCGGCCGGGGATAGAATGGTACGAGATTGGATGGAGGCTGAATCATGACCGTTAAGCAGAAAAAGATGCTGACCAAGGAAGACTTCGCCGTGCGGGACGATCTTCCCGACTGGCTGTTGAGAGAATATCAGACATTTCATGACACGGTGACCGACAAGACGTTCCCCTGCTATTTCGGCATGGCGGCAGAGCTCGGCGGGGAGCTGCGGTATGCGTATATCGAACGGGAAGACTGGTCCAACCTGCCGCAGGCGCTGGCGGAGTTCCTGGAACTATTTGAAGATCCGAAGCATAAACGCCATGGCTTTTTCGTGTTCGTCGAGCCGTTTGAGGAAGAAGGGACGATCGAGGACTACAGGAGGGAGTTCTGGGATATTCTCCAGTACCTTCATGAGCAGGACGACGTCGATTGGCCGGAAGACGCACCGAAAGATCCGGAGCATCACCTGTGGGATTTCCGATTTGGCGGAGAACCAATTTTCGCATTCGGCAATGCGCCGGCATACAAGCAGCGAAGGACACGTGATCTCGGCAATGCCATGGTGATCGGATTCCAGCCGCGCAAGATCTTCAAAGGACTCGAAGGAACCGAGCCGGGCGGGATCAATTCGCGCGAAAAAGTGCGGGAGCGGGTGGAAAAGTGGGACAACCTTCCGAAGCATCCGGACATCAGCCACTTCGGCGATCCCGAGCACAACGAGTGGAAACAGTTCTTCATCGGCGATGACGCGGTGCCGATCAAAGGGAAATGCCCGTTTCATCATAAGGACATGGACTGAACCCGCCCAAGGTCCTTCAGTCCCGGTTCCTGCGCATACAAAAACGCCTTCCGCAAAGGGAAGGCGTTTTCTCTTATGCTTCGACCGCAATCAGTTCGTCACGGACGATTTTCTTGTAGCCGACGATTTCCTGGACTTCTTCGCCGTCGATCGTTTCTTTTTTCATGAGCGCGTTCACAAGGTTCATGTATTCGGCCGGGTGGCTTTTGATGAGCAGCTCTGCCATGGACAGCGCCTCATTGAACAGTTCCTGCATCTTGGCCTCTTTTTCGCCTTTGTTGAAGGTGAGTCGGAATTCATCCTGCAGGAGGCCGGTGTTGACCATCTGCTCGAGCAGGTCCTTCGCCTGCTGCACGTCGCCGCCGACACCGATTGAGTGTTCCCCGAGATTGATGCGTTCCGCAACGCCGCCTGCCAGGATCATGGCCACCCGGTCGAGCAGTTCACTCGCAGTGGAAAGATGCAATTCTTTCTGGAGCGGTGCCACGTAGCCGAGCGCCATGCCGCGGGGGATGATCGTCGCTTTGCGGACGGAGCCCGGGTTGGTGAGCGCCTGGACGAGTGCGTGTCCGGCTTCGTGGATCGCGACCCGGTGTTTTGTGTCCGGATCATTGAGCGCACGGGCAGTCGAGCCGAGGATCGTCCGGTCGATCGCGAAGTCGAGGTCATCTGCACCGATTTCGGTCCGCCCGTCGCGGAGCGCCCGCCGGCTCGCCATCTCAAAGAGGGAGCTGAGCTCAGCGCCGGAGAACCCGGACGTGCTTTCCGCCAGCCGGTCGAATGAAGCGACAACGTCCGGGGCGATCACTTTTCCTTTTGAATGGATGTCGATGATCTCACGCCGTCCCTGAGTGTCGGGAAGCGGAACCTGGAACTCGAAATCGATCCGGCCAGGACGGAGGAACGCATCATCCAGCATGTCTTTGCGGTTTGTCGCTGCGATGAACAGGATGCCCTCATTGTCGTTGCCGCCGTCAAGCTGCACAAGCAGTTCGGTGAGCGTTTTTTCAGACTCTTCTCCGCCGTGCGGCTTTCGCTTGCCGGCCAATGCGTCGACTTCATCAATAAAGATGACGGCAGGGCGCTGTTTGCGTGCGTTGTCGAACAGAGTTCGGACGCGCGATGCGCCGACACCGACGAACATCTCGGTAAAGGCTGCGCCGCTTGACGAGAAGAAGGTGGCTCCGATTTCATGGGCGATCGCCTGGGCGAGAAGTGTTTTCCCCGTTCCAGGTGGTCCGTACAGCAGGATTCCGCGCGGCGGGGTGAGTCCGACCTGTTCGGCGCCTTTCGGGTCTTTGATGACCGCGAGTGCCTGGCCGATCTCTTCTTTCATCTCGTCGGGAATGCCGCCGACATCATCAAGTGTGATGTCCGGCAGCGGAGCGGATTTGGCGGCGCTCTGCTTCATGGAAGAGGCGACGCCCAGCTTGCCTTTGCGGTGGAGGACGAAAAGACCTGTCCCGACCGCTGCGAAGATGATGACGAGCAGCATCCGGTCGCGCGTGTTTTGCTTGGAATATTGGTAAGCCACGTCATGGTTGATGACGAGCTGTTCTACGCTTTGGCTGTTGGGCGGAATGTTCGTGGAGTATTTCCCGTCGGGTGTATCGAGAACGAGCGTGCCTTGGGCCGACTCGGTAAGCGTCATTTTCTGGCCTTCGCCGGTCTGGATGATGTCCTGCATTTTGGAAAATGAAACATCCGTCGTTCGCTCATGGCCGAATGCAAACCACGCTGCAACGGCTCCGACTGCGACTAGAAGCACGGTGATCACAAGAACTTTCGGGGTCATTTTAGAAATTGGCTTCAAGCCGCACCATCTCCTTCAACAATTTAAGCCCATTATATAAAAGAACGAGTTTAATTGATAGGAAAAAGGGTATCAATAAAAATTACAATTTTATGGCGGTAAATGATTGGTCGGTTTTTGGCAAACTCCAGAGAATGAACGTTCATTCATTTTATCCTTGACAGCCGCCGGCCGGTTGAGGAGAATAAGAGGGGAGAAGTTGTGCAATTTTCGAAAAACAAGAATGGGGTGGGGATATGCTGAAACTTCCGGTGATCGTGGCGCCGATGTTCCTGGTGTCCAATCCGAAGATGGTCATCGAGTCGGGGAAGGCGGGTGTGATCGGGACGTTCCCGCTGCTGAATGCCCGGCCCGCATCCGCCTGTGCGGAGTGGCTTCAGGAAGTGAAGGATGCGCTCGGCGACACGCCGTGGGGCGTCAACTTTATTTGCCATAAAAAAGCGAACATGCGCTATGATGAAGACTTGGAGCTCATCCGGACATACGAGCCCCCGATCGTCATCACGTCGCTTGGCCATCCGGGAGAAGTCGTCGAAGCCGTTCATGCCTACGGCGGTACGGTGTATTCCGATGTGGCGCATATCAAGCATGCGAAAAAAGCGGCACAGACGGGCGTCGACGGTCTGATCCTTGTCTGTGCGGGTGCAGGCGGACACGGCGGTGAGCTGAACCCGTTCGCGTTCATCTCCGCCGTGAAAAAGTTTTACAGCGGGAAAATCATTTTATCAGGGGCCGTATCCTCGGGAGGCGATGTTGCGGCGGCCCTTGCGATGGGCGCCGACTACGCGTATCTGGGCACCCGGTTTCTGGCCGCGGAAGAAAGCGGGGCATTCGAGGACTACAAGCAGATGGTGATCGATTCGACGATCGAGGACGTCGTCTATACCGACGCGATCAGCGGCGTGCCGGCAAACTTCCTCGCACCTTCTCTCATCCGACAGGGGCTGGACCCGGCCAACCTGAAAGGGCCGGGCAAGCTGACATTTTCGGGCGAGGAAGAAGTGAAGGCTTGGCGTGATGCCTGGTCGGCCGGACAGGGAGTCACGAACGTCACGGAGCGGGAAACCGTCTCCGAAATCGTCGACCTCCTCGTGAAGGAGTACGACGAAGTGATTGCCAAGCTGTCGGAAGACCGCAGCGGAGTGGCGCACTGAATGTGAATCAAAGAATGGATGCAGAGCTGCGCCGGATCAGTCCGGCGCGGCTCTTTTTGCATGAATCGTGCAATCTGTCCGTGTTCCGGGAAGCGGGCGGCCGGATGCGTTATAATAGATGACAGACTGCAAGATTGGAGGGCGGCGGATGGACCGGATCATGCTGATCGGCTCGGGCGGGGCCGGGAAGTCAACGCTCGCAAGAAAACTCGGGGAGCGGCTCGGCATCGATGTTCACCATCTGGACGCCCTGCTTTGGAAACCTGGCTGGGAGCTCACCACGCGCGACGAACAGCGCAAGATCCAGAGCGGCCTGTTTGACGGGAAGCGGTGGATTGTCGATGGCAACTATGGTGCGACGATGGATGAGCGGCTCCAGGCGGCCGATACCGTCATTTTTCTCGACATGCCGCGGAGGCTTTGCCTGTACCGGATTTTGAAAAGGCGGATCCGGTCCACGGGAAGACGCGCCCGGACATGCAGCAAGACTGCCCGGAGCGTCTGGATCCCACGTTTTTGAAATGGGTTTGGAATTACCCGAACATGAAGCGGCCGGGCGTCCGGGCGAAGCTGGAAGAGCTCGGGCCTGAAAAGCAAGTCTTCATTTTGAACAGCAGAAGGGCGGTCCGCGAGTTTTTGGACCGCCTGCCAAATTGATGGGAGTGTCAGCCATGCTGAAGCAAGGGTCGGAGCAACTGCTGGAGCAGGCGCTCGAACAACTGAATAATTATTTCGGCTATCCAACGTTCAGGCCGGGTCAGGAGCAAGTCATCGAGCAGGTGCTCGGCGGGGAGAACACGCTGTGCGTCATGCCGACCGGGGGCGGCAAGTCGGTATGCTACCAGGTGCCGGCGCTCGTGCGCGAAGGAACGACGCTCGTCATTTCGCCGCTCATCTCGCTCATGAAGGATCAGGTCGACGCCTTGACCGAAGCCGGCATTCCGGCCGCCTATGTGAACAGCACCTTGTCGATGGATGAGTTCCGCGATACGATGGCCCGGGCGCGTGCGGGTGAATACAAGCTTTTGTACGTGGCACCGGAGCGGCTGGACTCGGATTATTTTTTAAATGACCTGATGATGATGGATGTCCCGGTCGTCGCAGTCGATGAGGCCCATTGTATTTCCCAGTGGGGCCATGATTTCCGTCCGAGCTATCGGCTCATCGGCCATGTTGTCGATGTGTTGCCGGACCGGCCGGTGGTGCTTGCGCTGACCGCCACGGCGACGCCCGAAGTCCGTGCCGACATCAGGCGGCAACTCCGCATCGCTGAAGAAAACACCGTGTTGACGGGATTCGAACGCGAAAATCTCGCCTTTTCCGTCATCCGGGGGCAGGACCGCGGAAAATATGTGCGCGATTTCCTGAAGAAAAATGCGGATGAGTCGGGCATCATTTATGCGGCGACCCGCAAGACGGTGGATGCACTGTATGAATCCATCCGGAAATCCGGCCTGCCGGTCGCGAAGTATCATGCGGGCCTCAGCGAGGAAGAACGCCGCCTTGCGCAGGAATCCTTCCTCAACGATGAAGCACGGATCATGGTCGCGACAAACGCGTTTGGCATGGGCATCGACAAATCGAACATTCGCTACTGCATTCATTATCAGCTTCCGAAGAACATGGAAAGCTATTATCAGGAAGCGGGCCGTGCGGGGCGGGACGGGCTTCCCGGCGAGTGCATCGTGCTGTATTCGCCGCAGGATGTCCAGACCCAGCGTTTCCTCATCGACCAGTCGGAGGACCGGGACGGAATCCCGCGCGAGCTTGAGAAGCTCCAGTCGATGGTCGATTACTGCCACACAGAAGACTGCCTCCAGCAGTTCATCGTCCGGCACTTCGGCGACGGGGAAGCAGGGAAGTGCGGACGCTGCGGCAACTGCACGGATGACCGCGAAAGCACCGACGTGACGGAGGATGCCCAGAAAGTCCTGTCCTGCATCATCCGGATGGGCCAGCGTTTCGGCAAGGCGCTCACCGCCCAGGTGCTCACCGGCTCCGTGAATAAAAAAGTGAAGGAACTCGGCTTTGATGAATTGTCGACATACGGCATACTCAAGCAGGACTACAGCGCAAAGGAAGCGACCAATCTGATCGATTTCATGATCTCCCGAGACCTTGTCGGCATCAGCCAGGGCCAGTTCCCGACCATCTTCGTGACGGCTGCCGGCAAAGACGTGCTGACCGGCAAGGAACAGGTGACCCGCAAGCAGGCGGTCGTCACCCAGGCCATCGGCGACGCCGATCCGTTGTTTGAAAAGCTTCGCGAAGTCCGCAAGCAGCTCGCCGATGAAGCCGGCGTGCCGCCTTATGTCATCTTCTCCGACAAGTCACTCAAAGACATGTGCGCCCGGCGGCCGGGGAACGAGGAAGAATTCCTCGATGTCCACGGAGTCGGCGAAAACAAGCTTGCCAAATACGGCGAACCTTTCCTCGAAGCAATTGCAGAATTTGCTGTTGCCGGCGAGTGACCTCGCGGTATGTGAAGCAGGCAGGCGTCTAGTGGGTTTTAAATCAGGGGGAGGTTGCGGAATTCTGAGCAGCCGGAAGCTGGACCGAAAAGAGGCCAAGCGGGTCCGAAACTGCCCATAGCGGGTCCGGCAATTCCGATCACTCAAAATTCGGCCGCGTAAAGTTATGAAGCGGCCGCGAAAAGCCTCTTTGCGGCCGCGAAATTTACGAACGCCAAAAAAGCGGCCGCGGAATGATCCAAAGCAGACGCGGAAAGTCCCCTTGCGGCCGCAAATCATCCGAGGCACTTAAAAATCAGTCCCGCTTGTGCCGCCGGTGGACATCCGCTGCCCCGGGCCGACTCCCGCCCAATTTTAACAAAAACACACAAAACCGGACGGCCGTCATGGCCTGTCCGGTTTTTCTGTCTCAAAAAATATGCTGGAAGAACGATCGGATGATGTCGGCGCCGCCGATGAAGGTGCCGAGCGAGCTGCCGATGTTGCCGAGGACGACGACGAGGAGGACCCGGGTCGCCTTGTTTTGCCAGAAGCCTTTCACGCTCAGCACGTCTTCGGTCAGTTTTTCAAAGTCACGGACGCTTGGGCGGCTGAAATACGCCTGGACGAGTCCGGAGAACCAGCCGACCGCAAGCAACGGGTTGAGCGAAGTGATCGGGGCCGCCACGAATGCCGTGAGCACCGCGAGCGGGTGGCCTTTCGCCAAGAGGGTTCCGAGCGCGGCTAGCGAGCCGTTCCAAAGCAGCCAGCTGAGCATCTGGTTGACCGCCACGCCGCTGTTCTGCATGAATGTGTAAGCGACAATGGCGATGATAAGCAGAGGAATGCCCCAGCCGACGATTTTCGGCCAGACCGGCTTCGGCGGCTTGGCGGTGAGCTGCTTGAGATCATGGGTTTTATGAATTTCGCGCGTGATGCCCGGGATGTGGGCGGCGCCGAGAACGGCGACGATTTTCTTGCCGGGTGCCGTCCGGAGTTTTTCGGCCAGGTATTGATCACGTTCATCGATGAGCGGTTCTTTCAGCCGGGGGAACGACTCGGTGAATTCCGCCAGCACGGCGTTGAGTGTGTCCTGTGACTTCATTTTCTCCATTTCTTCTTCAGAGATCTCTTCACGGGAGAAGATGCTGGCGACAACGGATGTCAGCAGCTGGGCCTTTCCGGAGAAACCGAGATTTCCCCAGATCCGCGAAAACGTCGTTTGGATGTTGCGATCGGCCAAGACCAGCTTGGCGCCTGTTTCTTTGGCCGATTCGATGCCCTGGATCATTTCGGCACCCGGCTTCACGTCGAACTGCTTCGCCATGCGATTCTGGAACGATGAGATGGCGAGATTCATGAGCAGGAGCGTGGACTTCTTTTCTTTGATCACTTTGAAAATGTCAGTGTCCTTCCATTTATTCCCGCCCATTACGGCCTGGTACCGCTGCTCGTCAAGTTCGACTGCGACGGTGTCCGGCTGTTCGCGGTCAATCACTTCCTTGACCTGTTGCGCGGAAAGCCGGGACACGTGGGCCGTCCCGATGAGAATCAGTTCCTTGTCGCCGAGCCTGATGCGGGTGATGTTCTGTTCCTGCGGGACTGCGGGTTCACTGTGCTGTTCATTTGACGGTTGGTTGTTATGGTTGTTTTCTTCCATATTTTGATCCTTCATTTCGATGGTTGTCATATGCTTAATGATGAAGCATCCGGGTCCGAAATTCAATATTAAGTACGGATGAATTGAAAGATGGGAGCGGAGGCCTTATAATTATCTTTAATTCGAGATAATGAAAGGGGATTTCTCCATGAATGAACTAAAGGGAATCCATCACATCACGGCGATCACGAGTTCTGCAGAAAAGAATTATGAGTTCTTCACTTACGTGCTCGGCATGCGGCTTGTGAAAAAAACCGTCAACCAGGATGACATCAACACGTACCATCTGTTTTTCGCGGACGACCGCGGCAATCCCGGAACGGACATGACCTTTTTTGATTTCCAGGGCATTCCGAAAGGATCCCACGGGACAGACGAGATCCACCGGTCATCTTTCCGGGTGCCGGAGAACGCTGCGCTTGATTATTGGGTGAAGCGGTTTGACCGGCTGGGGGTCGGTCATGAAGGCGTTCAAAAACAGTTCGACCGGATGGTGCTGCCGTTTTCCGATTTCGACGGCCAGCTCTACCAGCTTGTTTCAGATGAAGGAGACCTCGGCGTCGCTCCGGGCATTCCCTGGCAGGATGGCCCGGTCCCGCTTGAGTTCGCGATCACCGGACTCGGGCCGGTCATCGTACGGACATCGGAAATCACTTATATGAAGAAACTTCTTGAAGAAGTGCTCGGATTTGCAGAAATCGATTCGGACGCAGACACGCATCTGTTCGAAGTCGGCGAAGGCGGGAACGGCGCCCGGGTGATCGTGGAAGACCGGCCGGACCTGCCGCGCGGGCGACAAGGTTACGGCACCATTCACCATTCGGCATTCCGGGTGGAAAACAGGGAGGCGCTCGACCACTGGATCCGCCGCATGGACAACTTCGGGTTCCGTACATCGGGACATGTAGACCGTTTTTATTTCGAGTCGCTCTACGCACGGGTGACGCCGGGCATCTTGTTTGAATTCGCAACAGACGGCCCCGGCTTCATGGATGACGAGCCGTATGAAACACTCGGCGAAAAACTGGCATTGCCACCGTTTTTGGAGTCCAAGCGCCAGCAGATCGAAGCCCATGTGCGACATATTGATACGGTGCGGAGCACGAAGGAGATTGAAAAGGAGTATGAGTGACCGGCCTGCCTGAGTTTCACCCTTTTTCGACTCAAGAAAGAAACAAATCCACTGGAAGAGGCCGGTTCGACGGTCTTTTTCTGTTCATATTATTATTATGTAAACCAAGCATTTTCTTTTCCTCAACTCAATCTTCTTTCCATTTCCGTATGAGGTGCCCGTCCCTCGCATAGGTTGTTAGAAATCGAAGCGCTGACGGGAGGCGATCGGATGGACATCCTGGAGAGGGCAAGACGCCACCGGGAGGAAGAAGACCGTCTGAAGTGGGAAGGGACATTCGCGGATTATCTGGAAATTTTGAAGGAACGCCCGGAAGTGGCTCAGAGCGCGCACTCGCGCGTCTTTAATATGATCCGCAGCCACGGAGTGGCGGACGTGGACGGCATCAAACGATATGGATTTTTCGGTGAAGAGATTTTCGGTCTGGATGAAGCAATCGAACGGCTTGTGGAAGAATATTTCCATCCGGCGGCCAAACGGCTGGATGTCAGAAAGCGGATTTTGCTGCTCATGGGGCCGGTGAGCGGAGGAAAATCGACGATTGTCACGTTGCTGAAACGGGGGCTCGAGGCTTATTCGCACACCGACGAAGGGGCGGTCTACGCGATCAAGGGTTGCCCGATGCACGAAGACCCGCTGCATCTGATCCCGGTGCACTTGCGTGACGATTTCCAGCGCGAGTTCGGCGTCCGGATCGAAGGCTCCCTGAGTCCGCTCAACTCGATGCGGCTCGAACAGGATTACGGCGGGCGGATTGAAGACATGCCGGTCGAGCGGATTTTCCTGTCCGAGGACAAACGGGTCGGCATCGGGACATTCACGCCGTCTGATCCGAAATCGCAGGACATTGCCGACCTGACCGGCAGCATCGACTTCTCGACGATTGCCGAGTTCGGATCTGAATCTGACCCTCGCGCCTACCGGTTTGACGGTGAATTAAACAAGGCGAACCGGGGCCTGATGGAATTCCAGGAGATGCTGAAGCTGGACGAGAAGTTCCTCTGGCACCTGCTTTCTCTCACGCAGGAGGGCAACTTCAAGGCCGGGCGGTTCGCGCTCATCAGTGCGGATGAGCTCATTGTCGCCCACACGAACGAAACGGAGTACCGGTCGTTCATCGCGGATAAAAAGAACGAGGCGCTCCATTCGCGGATCATCGTCATGCCGGTGCCGTACAACCTGAAAGTGTCCGAGGAAGAACGGATTTACCAGAAGATGATTTCAGAAAGCGACATGTCGCATGTCCACATCGCGCCGCATGCGCTGCGGGTGGCGGCCATCTTCTCTGTGCTCACCCGGCTGAAGCCGTCGCGCAAGCAGGGGGCGGACATCGTGAAGAAAATGCGCCTGTATGACGGCGAAAGCGTGGAAGGCTACAACCGCGCGGACGTCCGGGAGCTTAAACAGGAATTCCCTGATGAAGGAATGGGCGGGATCGATCCCCGATACGTCATCAACCGGATCTCATCTTCGATCATCCGCAAAGACGTACCGTCGATCAATGCGCTCGATGTGCTTCGCTCGCTGAAGGACGGGCTCACGGACCATGCTTCGATTTCCGAAGAGGACCGCAGCCGCTATCTCGACTATATCGGCGTCGCACGCCGCGAGTATGACGACATCGCGAAAAAGGAAGTCCAGAAGGCATTCGTCTACTCCTACGAGGAGTCGGCGAAGACGCTCATGGACAATTATCTTGATCATGTCGAAGCGTTCTGCAACAAAAACAAGCTCCGTGATCCGCTCACCGGAGAAGAACTGCCGGCGGACGAAAAGCTCATGCGCTCGATTGAGGAGCAGATCGGCATCTCGGAAAACGCGAAGAAGGCCTTCCGAGAAGAAATCCTCATCCGGATCTCCGCCTATGCGCGAAAAGGCAAACGATTCGACTATAAATCACACGACCGCCTGAGGGAGGCCATCCAGAAAAAGCTGTTCGCCGACCTGAAGGACGTCGTGAAAATCACCACCACGTCCGCCACACCGGACGAATCACAGCTCAAGAAAATCAACGAAGTCGTCGCCCGTCTCATCGACGACTACGGCTATAACACCGTATCGGCGAACGACCTTCTCCGTTACGTCGGCAGCCTGCTCAACCGCTGACCCCCCGCCTGTCCACACGGGCGGGCTTTTTTCTTGTCTGGCGGAGAATCGGACTCTTAGCGGGCCGAATCGGACTTTTAAATGAAAGAATCGGACTCTTAAATTGCCGAATCGGACTCTTAATTGGATGAATCGGTCTCTTGTAGGATTCGGGGAAGATTTCTTTCAAACGGCGGCCGCCGTACTTCAAAACGGCCCCTGCTCCTCCCGCGAATTTCTTCTTTTTCCGGATGGCACTGGATCCGATCGATCTATGAATCCACTCACCCCGCCTTCGCGCTCACTCACCAGGCCTATGAATCCACTCATCACGGCAACGCGCTCACTCACAGCATCAATGATTCCACTCGCCCCCCTGCAGCTCCGTATCTCAGGCAGACCCGGAACATCCAAACCGCTTGTCCGCTTTATTTCTTGCAGAAAACGGCCGTCTTCGGAAAAGCAGTCAAGCGGCCGGCGTAAGTTGCATATGATAATGGAAACTGTCATGCAGGGAGGCGGGTGGAGCATGAACGGGGAAGAATTCGGTCGGTCAGTCGTCTCAGAGGAAGATTGGAGCCTCCACCGGAAGGGTCATGAGGATCAGCAGCGCCACTTGGACAAGGTCAGGGATGCGATCCGGAAGAATCTGCCGGATCTGATCAGTGAGGAGAACATTGTGATGTCGGACGGGCGCAAGGTCGTGAAAATTCCGATCCGCTCGCTCGATGAATATAAAATCCGCTACAATCATTCGAAATCTCAGCATGTCGGCCAGGGCAAGGGGGATTCGAAGGTCGGCGATGTGCTCGGCAAGGATGGTTCCGGACAGGGGCAGGGGGGCAAACAGGCGGGGGACGCGCCCGGACAAGATGTCTACGAGGCCGAAGTGTCGGTGGCGGAGCTGGAGGAGGCACTGTTCCAGGAAATGGAGCTGCCCAATCTGGAACGGAAAGAGCAGGAAGACATCGTCACGGACCATATCACGTTCAACGACATCCGGAAAAAGGGACTCATCGGCAACATCGACAAAAAGCGGACGATCCTGTCGGCGCTCAAGCGGAATTCAATCGGCGGTCAGAAATCCATCGCTCCGATTTCCAATGATGATCTGCGTTTCAAGACGTGGGATGAAGTGAAGCGCCCGGAGTCGAAGGCGGTCGTGATCGCGATGATGGATACGAGCGCCTCGATGGGCACATTCGAAAAGTACATTGCGCGGAGCTTTTTCTTCTGGCTCGTGCGGTTCTTGAGGACGAAGTACCAGTCGGTGGAGATCGAGTTCATCTCCCACCAGACCGAGGCGAAAGTCGTCACCGAGGAAGAGTTCTTCACGAAGGCGGAGAGCGGCGGCACGCGGTGTTCGTCCGCCTACCGGCTGGCGCTCGAGCTCATCGAACAGAAGTACAGTCCGAACCGCTTTAATATTTATCCGTTCCATTTCTCGGACGGGGAGAACCTGACATCCGACAACAAGGAATGCCTGCGGCTCATCGATGAGCTGCTCGCCATGTCCCGGATGTTCGGCTACGGCGAAGTGAATGAACACAGCCGGTATTCGACGCTGCTGAGCGCTTACCGGTCGATCGACGATCCGAAGTTCCGTCACTATGTGCTGAAGGAAAAATCGGATGTGTACCACGCACTCAAAGGATTCTTCAAGGCGGGGGAGGCGGTGGGCGGATGACGGAGATGAAGGCGCTTGCCCGCGCCATCGATGAAATCACGGAAATCGCACACGGATTCGGACTGGATTTCTATCAGATGCGCTATGAGATCTGTCCAGCTGAAATCATTTATACGATCGGGGCATACGGCATGCCGACCCGCTTCAGCCACTGGAGCTTCGGCAAGCAGTTCCACCGGATGAAGCTGCAGTACGATGTCGGATTGAGCAAAATCTATGAACTCGTCATCAACTCAGACCCGTGCTATGCATTCCTGCTCGACTCGAACACGCTCATCCAGAACAAGCTCATCGTGGCACACGTCCTTGCGCACAGTGACTTTTTCAAGAACAACGTCCGATTTTCCAACACGCGCCGAGACATGGTGGAAAGCATGGCGGCGACCGCCGAGCGGATTGCGGACTATGAGATCGAATACGGGAAAGACAAAGTGGAGAAATTCCTAGACGCCGTGCTCGCCATCCAGGAGCACGTCGATCCGACGATCCTCATCGCCAAGGAAGACCCGGACCGAGGCAAGCCGGCGGAACGGCGGATGTCTCCGTATGATGACTTGTGGGAACTCGACGGGCGCAGCGAGCGGAATCTCCTGCCGGCTGCCCCGCAGCGCAGGCGGCTGCCGGAGTCACCGGAAAAAGACCTGCTCCTGTTCATCCTCCAGCACAGCCGGGAACTGGAGGAGTGGCAGCGCGACATCCTGACGATGATGCGCGAAGAAATGCTCTACTTCTGGCCGCAGCTTGAAACGAAGATCATGAACGAAGGATGGGCGACGTTCTGGCATCAGCGGATCCTGCGCGAACTGGACCTGACGCCGGCCGAGACGATTGAGTTTTCTAAGCTGAACGCAGGCGTGATCCAGGCGTCCCCGACTTCGGTGAACCCGTACCTGCTCGGACTGAAGATTTTCGAAGACATTGAGCGCCGGTTCGACCGGCCCGATGAAAATCTCAGGGAGCGCGGCTACAAGCCGGGCGGCGGCAGGGAAAAACTGTTTGAAGTGCGGGAAATCGAATCGGACACATCGTTCATCCGGAATTACCTCACCGAAGACCTGGTGCGCGATGAAGACCTCTACGTGTTCGGCAAAAAAGGAAACGAGTACAAAATCACCGACAAGGATGCGCAGATCGTCAGGGACCGCCTCATCTCCTCGCGCGTGAATGGCGGGTTCCCGTACATCGTCGTCGAAAACGGCGACTACCTCCGAAACGGCGAACTGTACCTTGTTCACCGCTTCGAAGGCGTTGAACTCGACCTGCCGTACCTGGAGCACGTCCTGCCCCATGTGCATACGCTCTGGGGACGCACCGTCCACCTGGAAACGATCGTCGAGACGCGGAACATCTGCTTTTCCTGCGATGGAAAGAAAGTGACCCGGCGGGCGCTGTGAAATAAAAGAAATGCAGCCGTCCGGCGAAACACACCGGGCGGTTTTTATGTGACCGCAGGCGCCTGAAGGACAAGGGTTGACGGCATCGACACAAACGTTGATTGTATCCGAGAAAACGTTGACTGTATCCGCAAAAACGTTGACTGTATCGGCGAAAACGTTGATTGTATCCGCAAAAACGTTGATCCTATCCGGGAAAACGTTGATGGATGGTTCCAAACTGACCCTTCTCAATTTATCCTTATCCCAAGACAAGTTCGTGGCGTCCGGCTCCTTCCCGCGTTATCATTCAGTTGTGCGACAGAAGGAGTGATCGGAATGCTCATACGTGAAAATGCGAGAACATTTGAAGGAGTGCCGCTGTCGGTCCTCGATCTGGTCCAGATTTCAGAAGGCCACGACACCGGGGATGCGATCGGCAACAGTGTGGAACTGATCCAAAATGCGGAGCGGTGGGGATTTAACCGGTATTGGCTGGCGGAGCACCACAATATGCCGGGCGTGGCCAGTTCGGCAACCGCCGTGCTGATCGGCAAGCTGGCCGGCGCAACAAAAGAAATCCGGGTCGGCTCCGGCGGCGTCATGTTGCCGAACCACGCGCCGCTCATCGTTGCAGAACAGTTTGGCACGCTGGATGCCATGTATCCGGGCCGGATTGATCTCGGCCTCGGCCGCGCGCCTGGCACAGACCAGCCGACGATGTGGGCGCTGCGGCGCAACCGGCACGGCAGCGCAGATGATTTCCCGCGGGAAGTGACCGAACTGCAGGCCTACTTTGAAGGCGGGGAAGACATGCGGGTCCGGGCATTCCCGGGAGAAGGCCGCGACGTTCCGATCTGGCTGCTCGGATCAAGCGGATTCAGCGCGCAATTGTCCGCCAGAAAAGGACTGCCGTTTTCATTCGCCAGCCATTTCGCGCCGGGCTACCTGATTCCGGCGCTCGAGCTGTACCGGAGCGGATTTGAGCCGTCCGGACAACTGGACAAGCCGCATGCCATGCCGGGCGTCAATGTGCTCATCGCCGAAACCCAGGAAGAAGCCGACTTCCTCGGAACAACCCACATGCGCCAGTTCCTCTCGATCATCCGGGACGAACGCGGAAAAGTGAAGCCGCCGGTTGAAAATATGGACGAGATCTGGACACCGGTCGAAAAGCAATACGTCATGAAGACGCTCGATCCGAAGACGACGCTCATCGGCACGCCGGACAAGGTCCGCGAAGGGCTCCGGTCGCTGATTGCCGAAACACAGGCCGACGAACTCATCGTCAACACCGTCGCGTTCGACTTCAAGGACCGGCTCCGCTCATTTGAGTATCTCGCCGACATGATGAACTGAATCTGGAAAGACAAAGACACGCGGAAATCCGCGTGTCTTTTAATTATCCGTATTGCATTCGACCAACCAGGTCACTTTTCCGCAACCGCTCCGCCGGCCGTTGCTTTCCCGAGGCCCGGTGCTTCCTTGGACGCAGGTTTCTTCGACCAGATCGTTGCGATGATCGGTCCGGAGATGTTGTGCCAGATGGCGCCCCAGACACTCGGCAGCGCGGCGAGCGGACTGAAGTGGGCTGTGGCAAGCGCAACCCCGAGACCGGAATTTTGCATGCCGACTTCAATCGAGATGGCGCGACGGTCGTTTTCGCTCAGCCCCATCGCTTTAGCTGCCAGGTAGCCGAGCATCAGTCCGAAGCCGTTATGGAGGAAGACCGCGAGAAAGACGATGAATCCGGCCTTGGCCACGTTTCCGGCATTGGCCGCCGTCACTGCCGAGACGATGATGAGGATGGCCATGACCGAGATGAGCGGCACAACGGAGACACTTTTCTCAACGGCTCTCGGGAAGAACCGCTGGACGACCAGGCCGAGCGCGATCGGCACGATGATGACCTGGACGATCGACAGGAACATCGACTTGGCGTCAACAGGAAGCCACTGGCCGGCGAGCAGCAAAAGGATCGCCGGTGTCGCGACCGGTGCCAGCAAAGTCGAGACTGAGGTCATGGCGACTGACAGAGCAACGTTCCCCTTTGCAAGGTACACCATGACGTTGGACGCCGTTCCGCCCGGCACGCAGCCAAGGAGGACGAGCCCCGCCGCAAGTTCTGGCGGCAGCCGGAGCGCATAGGCAATCAGGAATGCGACGAGCGGCATGACGGTATACTGTGCAAGCACTCCGATGATCACGGGGACCGGCTGTGTAAAGACAATCTTGAAATCGCCTGCTTTCAGCGTGAGGCCCATGCCGAACATGACAACACCAAGCAAAATGGTGATATACGCGCCGAACCTCACAAATGCATCCGGTACAAAGTAGGCCGTGACCGCCGTGGCGATGACGAGGAAAGCGAAATACTTTCCGGCAAGCGAGCTGATCGTTTCCAGCAGTTTCATTTTTCGGATCCCTCCTGTTTGAAATCAATGACTTTTCCGGGGTTCATGATGTTTTCCGGATCGAGCGCCTGCTTGATCGCCCGCATGGCATGAATGGCGGGACCGTGTTCCTGTTCCTGGTATTTCTGCTTGCCGATGCCGACGCCGTGCTCCCCGGTGCACGTGCCGCTGCGATCAAGCGCATAAGAGACGATGGCTTCGTTCAGCTGGTCGGCTTTCCCGACTTCTTCGGGATTGTTCAGGTCAATCATGAGGATAATATGGAAGTTGCCGTCGCCGACGTGTCCGGTGATGCCGCCGATCAGGCCGAGCCGGTCTACCGCCTCGCGGGCATGGTGGACGGCGCCGGCCAGTTCTGAAATCGGCACGCATACGTCGGTGACCATCATCTTCCTGCCCGGGTGTCCGTGAATGAATGCATACGCCAGGTTGTGCCGCGCTTCCCAAAGGACATTCCGTCCCTCGGTTTCGGTCTCAAAGTCGATTCGCTCGCATCCGTGTTCCTTGACGATCTCCTCACAAAAGCCGATGTCCTGGCGGAGGCCGGCCGAATTGCCGTGGAATTCGAGGAAGAGCGTCGGCCGGACCGGATAGCCGGTGCCGCTGTGACGGTTCACTTGTTCCATGGACGGCTCGTCGACGAGTTCCACGCGTGCAATCGGGATGCCCGCCTGCAGGATGGACACGACCGCCTCGACTGCAGCGTCCACCGTCGGGAAGGAAGCACGTGCAGCAGCCGTCTCCTCGGATATTCCGTACACGCGCAATGTCAGTTCGGTGAAACAGCCGAGCGTGCCTTCCGAACCGACGAACAGGCCGTTCAGATGCAGGCCGGAGGCAGACTTTGCCGCCAGACTGCCGGTGTGAATGATGGATCCGTCGGCCAGAACGACTTCAAGATCCCGGACCTGATCCCGCATGACACCATATTTCACACTGGTCGTCCCGCTGGCGTTCGTGGCAGCCATGCCGCCGAGCGTCGCGTCCGCTCCCGGATCGACGGAGAAGAACAGACCGTACTTTTTCAGTTCCTTATTAAGCTGCGAACGGGTGACGCCCGGCTGGACACGGACAAGAAAATCGCTTTCCCGCACTTCCAGCACCTGATTCATCAAAGAGAAATCGATCGTGATGCCGCCGCTGTACGGAATGACATGGCCCTCGAGACTGGAACCGAGCCCGAACGGGATGACCGGGATGCCGGTCTCCTTAGCCAGGAGCACGATTTCGCTCACTTCCTGCGCCGTTTCGGGGAAAACGACCAGATCCGGCAGCCGCTCTGCGTGATACGACTCGTCCCGTCCGTGCAGCGCCCGGACGGTTTCATTCAGCGACACCCGTCCGTCGCCGAGCAGCTCCTTCAGCTTCTCTTCCAATGTTTTTCTGTCTGCAGTCATCATGCTGTCCACTCCTTCGAATCACTCAGTTAAAAATTCCGAATAAAGAAAGTATACGCTTTTCAATAATTTTTTCAATTCCATTTTGGAAGCTGGATGAAAGACTGATGCGTGTTCCGCGGGAAAATGGGTATCTTACGAATAGAGCAGACTTTATTGGCCGACAAGAGGTTCGGCGGAAGGAGTGGAGACATGAAGAAATATGCAGTGAGCTTATCGGCAATCGTGCTCGCGTTCGGTCTTTCTGCGTGCGGAAAAACGACCGATGAAGACCCGTCGCTTACAGAAAACGGGCATGAGGAAAATGACATGGGCGTTCCTGCGGACACGGATGAAGACAACAAACACGAAGAAAACAGCGACGCCGCGGAAGGAACGACCGAAAAAGACGAAGAAGGCGTCACGCTGGAAGTGAACAAGGAAGCGGCCGACAAAGTGAGGACCGTCCAGGGCGTGGAGGACGCTTCTGTGCTCACGGCGGGTGACGATGCATACGTGTCAGTGGTGTTGACGGACGGTACCGAAGAAACGTCGATCTTCCAGTCGGAAATCGAAGATGCAGCGAAATCGGTCATCCCGGACAAGAAGGTCCACATTTCCACCGACAAAGAAACTGCCGAGGAAGTGAAAGGCTACGCGGATCGCACCGGCGAAGATGCGAAAGGCCTCTATGATGAGTTCAAAGGGAAAGTGAAAGACTGGTTCCCGGATTCAAACCAATGATGAAAGCGGGCGGGGGATTCCCTTGCCCGTTTTTCATTGCCGTACATAAACGGGGCAACGACGTGGCAGTCTAAAGGGTAAAGGAGAGGAGGGAAACGATGAAACGGATACTGATGGCGATGGCAGCTCTTTTCTTGGTGGCTGGTCTCAGCGCCTGCGGCATGAACAAGGACAACAACGCAAATAATACCGACAACGGCACCGGCACAACTGACAACAATGCCGGCATGAACGACAACAACACGAATGTCGATAACAACGACAATGCGATGGGAAACAACAACGACAATGCCATGGGCGACAACCATGACCTGTCCCGCGATAAGGACGTAGCGGCAAAGGTGGAGACAGTGGACGGAGTAAAGGGAGCGACGGTCCTGATGACCGCCAACAACGCATATGTCGGCGTGGATCTTGATAACGGGAAGGACGAAACCGAAGACCTGAAAACCAAAATCCGCGATGAAGTAAAGAAGGTCAAACCGGAAATCGCAAATGTCTACGTCTCGGCCGATCCGGACTTCTCCAAGCAAATGTCCGATTACGGCAAGAAAATTGACGAAGGCGAGCCGGTCGAAGGCTTCTTCCAAGAATTCTCCGATGCGATGAAGCGGATGTTCCCGGACTCCAAATAACCAAAAGCGGGACTCCATAAACACTGAAAAGTTTCGTGAAGATTGCTGATCGAAGTGAAAGGCCCGAGACAGCTGCAGGAATAGCATTAGCCGAGAATCTCTCAGGACAAAGTCCGATGAGTCAGCGGCAAAGCCTGCGGCAAGCGAGGGCCCAAAACGGAAATCAGCAATTTTCCTTTCCACTTTTTGCTTTTGTAATATAATGTCTGTGAACGTTTTGTGAACAATTGTTTATACGCTTCATTTCGACAGAAGCTGCAAAAACAGAAGTGTATGATAGACAAGCTGTATTGTAAACAGCAGAAATCTATCATGGATAGGAGAATATTAACAATGGCCGTGTCGAAAACGATTTTAAGGAATCGCATTCGGTTCGTGAGGAGAAAAATGTATCGAAAGGCCAAGATTCTCGGCTTCACCCATCCGGAAACCGTCGCCTGCAGCCAGACACTCGACGGTCTGCTGAACCGCTATCAGAATATCGCCTGATCACTGGAACTCTTCCATTTAATGAAAACAAAAAACAGGCGCCTGTCCATAACGGACGGGCGCCTGTTTGAATTAGCGTCCAGGGGGCGATTCGAACGCCCGACCTACAGCTTAGGAGGCTGTTGCTCTATCCAGCTGAGCTACCAGGACATCATCAACGACACGTTTTATTATACACAATTTCGAGCCGGATGCCAAAGGAGTTCTCTATTTTTTTCACTATCCCGTTTTCATTTCTCCAAAAGGGACAAAAAGTACATATCCCGAAATAGCGGAAGCGACCAAGAACAGATATTTTCCTGTGCAATTCCAAGCAAATATTCTTTGCTTAATAAGGTGGAATTTTGCGTTTACGCAAATGAAAGTTTTGATTATTATAATGACAACGCTTTCGCAAAAAGGGGTGCACTTAAAATATGGATAACTTTGGATCGTCAGCCGGAGAGCAGCAGGAACGCAAGATCGGTTTTTTCTGGGCAATCCTGCCGCTCCTCGTCATGATCGTCGTCATGCTGTTCACCGTCGTCAAACTCGAAGAGGGACCGCACGTTCCGCTGATTGTCGGCACTGTCCTGGCTTCCCTCGTTGCCTATAAATCCGGATTTTCGTTTAAAGAGATCGAAGAAATGATGTACAAGGGCATCAAGCTGGCACTGCCTGCCGTTGTCATCATCATGCTCGTCGGCCTTGTCATCGGCTCCTGGATGGGTGGGGGAATCGTCGCTTCGATGATTTTCTACGGCCTGAAAATCCTGAATCCGTCTTTCTTCCTCGTCGCCATCTGTGTGATCTGCGGAATCGTCTCGCTTGCGGTCGGCAGCTCCTGGTCCACAATGGGAACGATCGGCGTTGCCGGGATGGGGATCGGCCTGTCCATGGGCCTGTCGCCCGGCATGATCGCAGGGGCCATTATTTCGGGCGCCTACTTCGGCGATAAACTGTCGCCGCTTTCCGACACGACCAACCTGGCAGCGGGCCTGACCGGCACCGAACTGATCGATCACATCAAACACATGCTCTGGACGACGATACCGGCACTCGCCATTGCGCTCGGTGCCTATGCGTTCCTCGGCATGAGACATGCCGGAGGGGCGGTCGATGCTTCAGAGATTGCGCATACATCCGAAGTCATGAAGGAAAGCTTCCTCATTTCCCCTTGGCTGCTCCTCGTGCCGCTGCTCGTCATTGTGATGGTGGTCATGAAAGTACCGGCTGTTCCTGCACTTGTAGTCGGAATTCTTCTCGGGTTCATGAGTCAGGTATTGATCCAGGGAGACTCCATCAAGCTCGCGCTGAACGCCCTTCAGGAAGGGTATCACATCAACACCGGAAATCCGCTGGTCGATGAACTCTTCAACGGAGGCGGCCTGGATTCGATGATGTACACCGTTTCCATGACGATCGTCGCCATGACGTTCGGCGGGATCCTGGAGTTCTCCGGCATGCTGAAGGCGATCATGTCCCAGCTCCTGAAAATCGTCAAGAACACGTCCTCGCTCATCGCGGCGACCATCGGTTCGGCTTTCCTGACAAATGCGACGTGCTCGGAGCAATACATCTCGATCGTCGTTCCGTCAAGGATGTTTGCGAAAACTTATCAGAAAATGGGCCTGGCCTCCAAAAACCTTTCCCGTGCACTTGAGGACGGCGGCACGCTCACCTCTGTCTTCGTCCCGTGGAACACTTGCGGTGTCTTCATCTTCGGGACGCTCGGTGTCGGGGTGGCCGGTTATGCACCGTATGCCATCCTGAACTTCCTCTGCCCGGTGATCTCAATCATTTACGCCATGACCGGCTTCACGATCGAGAAGCTCGACGATGACGGCGGCGGAGGCGGGGAACGCACCCAGGAAGAACAACAAGAAATCGAGAACCTCCAGCCCGTCACGGGGCAATAAAAGAAGATCCGTTCCGGAATCCACTTCCGGAACGGATCTTTTTTGCGTCAGCCTTCAGCAGCACCCGAATACCCTTTTTTCTGCACGCTCAGATCACCGTCCGGACTATATTCCGCATACAGGACATCTGACACGGAGGAGATTCGGTGCTTTTTCAGCTCCCCGAACAGCCAGTCTTCACTCAGCGAAAGTTCATGCAGTTCGTGGTGCCGGATGCTGCCGTCGGCAACGAGCAGTGTCGGAAGGTTTCGGACGGGTTTTCCGGAAACGTGAAGATCGGATTTCGTCGCCGGCTGCTTGCCTTCTTTCATCAGTACGCTCAACTGGCCGTTCGGCTCCAGGATGGCATAGTCGACATCAGAGATGGAAAAAGCCTGTTGCTGGCGCAGCATCATCTGCAGCACATCCAGATTCATCCGCAGGTCGCTGAGCGGCTTTTCCTGCACGGCTCCCTTGCGGATCAGAATGGACGGTTCTCCGTCAAGCAGCACACGGGCACGGCTGGACTTCAGGCCGATCAGGCCCAAAACAATGGTCAAAACCACCCAGAGGACGAGCGCCATGAGCGAATGGGCGGCCTGCTTCAGCGGGCTGACTGCCACATTGGCCGACAGCGTACCGATCGTGATGCCGGCGATATAGTTGAAATAAGTGAGCTGGCTCATCTGCTTTTTGCCGAGCACGCGCGTCAAAAGCAATAAAAATAAAAAGGCGAATATCGACATAAGAAACGTCTCAAAATAAGAATGTGAAGCCACAAACGTCAACTCCCGCACTCAAGATCTGTTCGCCTTAGAGTGGGTGAAGCGGAAAGATTTATACAAACAAAAAAATCACCGGCCTCCTTTTCAGGAAAGCCGGTGACCGGTAGCGGAGATGAGAGGATTTGAACCCCCGCGGCGCGTGAACGCCCTAACTGATTTCGAGTCAGTCCCCTTCAGCCTCTTGGGTACATCTCCATGTTGACAAGAAAGATTATAGCACGGTCGCAAAAGGCTGCGCAACCCCAAAATGATATTTTTTATTCGCAGGGAACAAAGAACGATGCCCCGTATGCACTAAGCCCTGTTCGTTTGCGGCAGGTCGGCAGGATTCCCCGCCAAACGCCACGGGTCTTTGTTCCGATTCCACATCCGGTACAGGCTGTTATGATGGAATTGTCAAAAAACAATCTTGCAGGAGGGGGAAAATGAAGAAGAAACTTGCAGCCTTTTCACTCGCGGCCATGCTGGCCGCCGGGGCGGCCGTTCCGACTGCCGTGATCGCAAAGCCGATTGAAACCGGCTATACACAGGTCCTCGACCAGTTTGACAAGAAAGCGATACGAAAAATCGATGTGGACAGAATCTACAATCACATTGCCGTCCTGAGCGAGGCACCCCGCGTTGCGGGAACGGACGTGGAAGACCGGGCGGCGGACTACTTGCGGAATGAATTCAAATCCTACGGCTACGAGGTGGAAGTTCAGCCGTTCACGTTCACCGGATACACCGAACCGACCAGACTGAGCCTCACCGTGGACGGAAAAAGCGGATTTTCACCCGGAAACTTCACTTACGGCATCAGCGGAGACGTGACAGCCGTGCTCGCCGACGGTGGTCTAGGGACGCCGGCAGACCTTGAAAAGGCGGATGTCTCAGGCAAGATTGCCGTCATCCGGCGCGGGGACATTTCGTTTGCGGAAAAAGTGATCAATGCATCGCGTGCGGGAGCCGTCGGCGTCATCCTGTACAACAACACCGCCGGCCCGCTCAGCGGAACACTCGGGAACCATGATGATGAACTCATCCCGGCCGTCTCGCTCACACTCGCGGAAGGCGAAGCCGTCCTTGCACAATTGGCTTCGGACCCCGGAACAAAAGCCCATCTTCTCATCGAAGGGGCCGAGACGAGCGAGCGTACGTCCCACAACGTGATTGCGACGAAAAAGCCGACGAATAAACAGAAAGACACCGGCGACATCATCGCGATCAGCTCCCATATGGACTCCGTTCCCGGAGCACCGGGGGCGAACGACAATGCATCCGGGACGGCCGTGACACTGGAACTCGCCCGTGTGATGAAGAACCTGCCGTCAGACACCGAAATCCGATTCATGTCGTTCGGGGCGGAAGAGCTCGGCCTGCTCGGTTCCCGGCATTACGTCAGCGAACTGACTGAAGAAGAAAAAGACCGGATGATCGCCAATTTCAACCTCGACATGGTCGGGAGCCGGGATGCCGGTGATCTGACCATGTGGACAGTCGACGGACAGGCAAACCTGGTCACAGACCTGTCACAGGACTCAAGCGAGCGCCTGAACGGGAAAGCGACGCCGTTCGCTGCGGGTGGGAGAAGCGACCACGTCCCGTTCCATGAAGCCGGCATTCCGGCGGCACTGTTCATCCATTCCCCGACAGAGCCGTGGTACCACTCACCTGAAGACACACTGGACAAAATCAGCAAAGAAAAGCTCGAAGACACCGCCAAAATCGTGGCCACCGCCGTCTATGACCGTGCCCGCTTCGACAATCAAAACCGGAAAGACAAAAAACGCGTGGAAAACAAAGTGTTGATCGATGCATTTTATGAGGAAGCACTGCGCTGAAGCATGCGCCCGCCGTTCACGGCGGGCGCTTTTTTGAATTGCAGTCCCTTTTAAAGGGTATTGTAGTTTGAGAACTTTTTCTGTTTGGCAACCGGTGACACCCGAACCCCGAAAGCGTAACATTGAAACAAGGAAAGGGGGCGTCTTAGATGAAACCATTCATCAGCAGTGCAGATTCTCATTTTATCTTGCGTCAGGCGCGCAGTGTCATGAACGGCCATCTGAAGGTCAATGATGCCGGTGTGCTTGGAGCGGTGGAGGAATTGGCGGCGGAACGGGCGGAGGCGCGACTGTCCGATACGCCGGCGGAATTTATGGAATTGATCGGCCAGGTCGCCGAAGTGAGGAATGAGGAAAGTTTTGATCGTTTCCGTGAACAGTTGCTTCCGTTCGTCATTGCGTTTCCGGAACTGACGGAACACCGGCTGAAAAAGCTGTTTCCTAAAGTCAAAAAGCTCCACCCGCCCGATCTGTCTTCGGTCGAGTGGCGGGACATTTCTTATTTCGGCTGGAATGATCTCGGTGCGGCCAGGAAGTATCTTGTCTGGGAGCGTGAAGGCAAGCTTCATGCGAAGCTCGGCCAGTTCCGGCCGAGCGGGAAAAAAGGGGTCTGCGCCATCTGCAACGGGCTGGATGAAGTCGGATTGTTTTTGTCGGAAACCCGCCATTCCGGCGGCGAGACCTACACGAAGCGCGGAAATTATATTTGCGTGGATTCGGAAATGTGCAATCGACGGATCGATGAACAGGAGCGGCTGGACCGCTTCACCGAGACGATCGGAAAATGACCCGAAAGGAAGGGATGGACATGGAAGGAAAGGTATTGCTGATCACGGGGGCGGCTCGCGGGATCGGGTATGACATCGCCAAGGAATTCTCTGCGGCAGGTGCGAAGGTGATGCTGTCCGACCTGAATGAGGAAGCCGTCAAAGAGGCGGCCGCTTCTCTTGAAGGAGAGGCGGAAGGCATTCGCTGCGATGTAACGAAAGAAGAAGATATCGAACAGGCGGTCGGCGAAACGTTGAATCGCTTCGGCAGGATTGATATTCTCATCAACAATGCCGGCATGCAGCATGTCTCCATGCTGGAGGAATTTCCGACCGAAAAATTTGAGCTGCTCGTGAAAATCATGCTCACCGGCCCGTTCATGGCGATCAAGCACGTCCTGCCCCATATGAAGAAGCAGGGGAGCGGCAGGATCCTCAACATGTCTTCCATCAACGGAGTCATCGGGTTTGCCGGAAAGGCAGCCTACAATTCGGCCAAGCACGGTGTGATCGGGCTGACGAAAGTGGCGGCACTTGAAACAGCCGAGCACGGCATCACCGTCAATGCCATCTGCCCCGGCTACGCCGACACCGAGCTCGTGCGCAACCAGATGGGCGACCTGGCCAAAACGAGGGGCGTCTCGGTCGAAGAAGTGCTGGACGAAGTCCTTTATCCGCTAATCCCGCAAAAACGGCTCATCCAAGTGGAGGAAATCGCTTCACTGGCTCTGTATCTGGCAAGCGACGCCGCAAAAGGCATGACCGGACAGGCGATCATTCTGGACGGCGGCTATACGGCTCAATAAAAATAGAAGGCGCCCGCACATGTGCGGGTGTTTTTGTGGATGGGTGACCAATCTTTTAAAACATCTGTCCCGGTGCGCGTTTCTTCAGCCGGATTCAGGGGAAACTGAATGGATGAGGAACGATTTCGGAGGAGGCGAATTCGATGGCAAAGAGATATCCTGACAGCCGCCCGTATCCTTATAACACGGATAAATCGCAGTGGACTGTATTTTGGATAGTGATCGTCTTAATCGTGCTGGCCGTTATTTTATCATGGGCCATGTAAGACGGACAGGCAGCCGGTGATTCCCGGCTGCCTGTTTCAATGGATTTGAAATTGCCGGCGGACTTCTCCTGCGAACTGCCCGTCGGCGAATGAACGTTCGATAAACGTCACGAGCCCTTCCCGGTCGGCGAGGATGACTGTGGAGCAACGTGTGCCGTATCCGGCAGTCCGGATAAACAGCGGGGACAGGATTCGTTCCATTTCCGCCCCGACGCCGGTGTCGGGAAGCGCGTCATCAGGAAACGGCTCTGCCGCCGCCAGAATCTCGAAAAGTGAATCCGGATCGATGGGGCAGCCGGGTGACACGGCGCGCGTCAGCTCTTCTTTTCCGAATTCCACTTTTGGCCAGGGCGTGTTCAGCCGGTCATTGCTGAGACCGTGGGTGCCCGATGTGATTTCAGTGAAACCCTTCTTGTCCCTGTTCGTCCCATAGAAGAGACGGCCGGGAGTTCCGGCGATGAGATTGTACATATCGTAGTTTCCGCCCTGATCCTTGAATGAATCCAGAACTTGCCGGACGGGACGTTCCCCGGTCAAAAAAGAAGTGACCAGTCCTCCGCGGCTTTTTGCGTTCGCCGGAGGTGGGGTACTTGGATCCCGGACGTTCGTGAGCGCCGCAAAACGGCCTGTTCTCGAAACGCCGAGCCACGTGCCGCCCGACCGGAGATCCCTGCCGGCCAATATTCCCGGCGGCTCTTCCCACCAGCCGGCCTGCTTGGCGGGACGCCCATAAAATTCATCCCGGTTTGCCGCGACGATCAGCGGATAAACGGGGTGCTCATCATGATTGAACAACACAAGACACATCACCGGACCTCCTTTTTCCTCTCAGTATACAGGAGTTTGCAGGGCTTGCGGAATTTTGGGAAGGGAAGCGTTTGATCCGCCGTGCCACCCGGTATCTTTCGTGTTATGATGTAGGATGTTTGTTATGAATTTAAAAGACTGATCATCAAGATTGGGAATAGAATATGGATGGACGGAGTGAACTGCATGAAATGTCCAAATTGCGGTCATGAGATAGAACGGTTTGAAGGGAAATGCCCGGATTGCGGAAAGCCCCTCACTCGCGGGAAGCGGAAAAAGAAGAAGTCCAAACTGATTGCCGCAACGGTTGCCGCCATCTTCCTGTTGACTGGGGGAGCGTTCACCGCGCTTTATCTGAACGACGAGGAAACTGTGGAGCAGCCGGTTCAGCCCGATAAACCCGCAGTCCAAAATACGGAAGAAGAACCGCCCGAGGAAGAGCCGGTCGTCGTTGCTCCGGATGAGGAAGAGGAACAACCGGACGAAGGACAAGCGGAAGGGACCGTCCAGCGAGAGATCAGCGAGACGTCGGATACGATGACCGAAGCGATCATCCTGCCGGAGAAGATCGCAGGACAGGAAAGAGACGCCCAGACGGTCATCAAAGAATCCCTTCCAAAAGTGTTCACCGTCATCACGGATGAAAGCATTGGATCCGGCTTCCTCTATAAAGAGGGCGGTCTGGTCGTGACCAATGCCCATGTCGTCGCAGGATTCACGAGAGTGACCGTCCGAAACGGCGACGGGAAAGAATCTGAAGGAAGGGTGATCGGGATTTCCGACCGTTCTGATGTGGCGCTCATCAAAGTGGAGGACTACGCCAATGCGGTGCCATTTTCTCCAGAAACCGGCGTGACGCCGATCGGCACGGAAGTCATCGCCATCGGAAGTCCGAACGGTCTCGCGAATACGGTCACCACCGGGAAGCTGACGGGCCATAACAAAAACATGGAAATCGGGTTCCTGTACGAAAACATTTACCAGATGAATGCGCGGATCGACCGGGGAAGCAGCGGCGGACCGCTCATCGATGCCAAAACCGGCAAAGTGGTCGGCATCAACTCACTCGTCATGCAGGATGATAACCTCGTCGGATTCGCCATTCCGCTGTTCAGCATGACCGGCCTGCTCGACAAGTGGGCGGCCAGCCCGATGTCGGCGGACCAGGTGGCTGCGCTCTTCGGTTCCTATGACAATTACGAAGGTGGTTCGGCCACGCCGGAAGACGACCACTTTGAAGGTGGCTGGGAAGGCGATTCGTTCAACGAAATCGCGCTCGAAAACTTTATTCTTTCGTTTGGCCACTTCCATGTGCTTATGATGACGGACGCCGACTTCTTCTTTGTCGCCGACCTTGTGCAGCCCGGCAGTCCGGCCTATGGTAAACTGGAAGAGGAAGTCGCGGGCCTTGGCGGAAAAGGGGTCAAGTACGAATTGACCGATCAGGAGGTGTCTTCCGTCGACATCCTGGATGACCATGCCGTCGTCCATGCACTTGAATCGACCCGGATCACCGCCGATGACGGAACGGTTACGGAAAAGTCGCTGGCCGTGGATTATACGGTGGTCATCGACGAAAACGGCTTCTTCCAGGTGTCTGACAGGACCGTGACCGAACGATAAGGAAGTCAGGGGGATGCATAATGGAACAATTGAAATCGATGGATCAATTCACCGAACTCAAGCAAGACGAACGGGTTGTCTTCATGTTTACGGCGGGATGGTGCCCGGATTGCCGGGTGATCGAACCGTCCCTGCCGTCAATCGAGGCGGACTATCCCGAGTTCACTTTCATTTCCGTAGACCGCGATGAATTCATCGACCTCTGCGGCGACCTGGAGGTATACGGCATTCCAAGCTTTGTCGTCTTCCACGAAGGTGAAGAGGCAGGCCGTTTCGTCAGCAAGGACCGCAAAACAAAAAAACAGATTGAATCGTTCCTCGACAGCATCTCGGTACAATGAAAGAAAAAGGGACCGGCATTTATTGCCGGTCCCAGACTGTAGCCAAAGTGAGCCTGGTGCTCCTTTGGCTGCAGTTTTTCTTTTTCCTGAATTTCCTTCGGATTTCCGCTGCGGGCCCTCGCTTACCGCGGGCGTTGCCTTAGCCTCCTCGAGCTGCGCTCTGCGGGGTCTTCGGCTAACGCTTTTCCCGCAGGTGTCTCTGGCCCTCCGCTTCAATCCACCTTAAGCGTGTTGAGACAAGCGGTTTCTGTATATATAATCAAAATAACAGACTAATAAACGGGTGATGAACATGCTGTCAAAATCGAATGGAACCAATCGTGATCAATTGGAGATGATCTCGCTGGATGAAATGGTCCCGGAGGACCATCTGGTGAGAAAACTGGAGAGGGCGATCGATTTCTCCTTCATTTACGAGCTCGTGGAAGATCTTTATTCC
>NZ_JBHLWY010000038.1:0-35691 GCF_042432615.1 Bhargavaea ullalensis | reverse complement strand
ATTGGAGTTCCCAAGGGCTCAAAAGTCTGTTAGCTCGTTACGAAACTTTGCGTTATTCATCTTGATTGAACCGCCGTATACCGAACGGTACGTACGGTGGTGTGAGAGGTCGGGGGTTAGTCACCCCCTCCTACTCGATGGGGAGGAAAAGGGGCGCCGGGTAGGGAACGTAGGAGCGCGGCGAGCCAATATCGGAGTAAGGAGATGAAAATCGGAGTAAGGGACCCAATATCGGAGTAAGGAAATGAAAATCGGAGTAAGGGGCCCAATATCGGAGTAAGAAGGTGAAAATCGGAGTAAGGCGCCCAATATCGGAGTAAGGAAATGAAAATCGGAGTAAGGAGCCCAATATCGGAGTAAGGAAATGAAAATCGGAGTAAGGGGCCCAAGATCGGAGTAAGGAAATGAAAATCGGAGCAAGGGACCCAATATCGGAGTAAGGAGGTGAAAATCGGAGTAAGGCGCCCAATATCGGAGTAAGGAGGTGAAAATCGGAGTAAGGAGCCCGATATCGGAGTAAGAAAATGAAAATCGGAGTAAGGCGCCCGATATCGGAGCATGGAACGGAAAATGGGAGCAAGGGGCCCAATATCGGAGTGAGGAAAGAAAAGTCGGAGCAAAGCGCACCGACCAGGCGGACGGCGCCCGCCCGCGGAGAGCGTCACCGCCAAGAAACAGCCGGACGTTTCTTCTTCAAAAGGGTCTGAAAAATATGTTAATATAAGTGTGAAAGCGATTTCAAGGGGGAATGGCGGATGGCACTTTTAAATCAGACTGTCGGGCAGGTGGTCCGGGAGAAGGCGCGGCAGTTTCCGGATGTCGAGGCATACGTTTATCCGGAGCACGGAATCCGGAAGACGTACCGGGAATTTGACGCGGAGACGGACCGGCTGGCGAAGGCGTTCATCGGAATGGGGATTGAAAAAGGGGAGCATGTCGCCATCTGGTCGGACAATAAGCGGGAATGGTTCCTGAGCCAGTTCGCCACAGGCAAGATGGGGGCCGTGCTCGTGACGGTGAATACAAACTATCAGGCGTCGGAGCTGGAGTATCTGCTCAGGCAATCCGACGCAACGACGCTCATCCTGGACGAAAGCTTCAAGGGGACAAGCTATATCGACATTGTCCGCAAAGTATGCCCGGAGTCATCCGGCTCGCAAAAGGGGGACATCCGGAGCGGCAAGCTGCCGAAGCTTAAGCGGATCATCCTCATGACGGAAAGCGACGAGCCGGGCATGTTCAAATGGTCGGAACTGGAGGCGATGGCGGACGGTGTATCGGATGAAACACTCGAGGAGCGGTTCAACTCGCTCGACCCGGATGACGTGATCAACATCCAGTATACATCGGGAACGACCGGTTTCCCGAAGGGCGTCATGCTGACGCACAACAACGTCGTCAACAATGCGCAGCTCATCGGCGATTACATGAAGCTGACCGAGAAAGACCGGCTGTGCATCCCGGTGCCGTTTTTCCACTGCTTCGGCTGCGTGCTCAGCACGCTGACGGCCGTCACCCATGCATCGACGTGTGTGATCGTCGAGCAATTCAAGCCGCTCACCGTGCTGCAGGCCGTCCAGGACGAAAAATGCACTGCGCTCAACGGAGTGCCGACAATGTTCATCGCCGAGCTCGAGCATCCGGAGTTCAAGAATTTTGATACGTCCTCGCTCCGCACGGGCATCATGGCGGGGTCCACTTGTCCGATTGAGGTCATGAAGAAAGTCATCCATGACATGGGCGCAGATGAAATCACGATCTGCTACGGTCAGACCGAGTCGTCCCCGGTGATCACGCAGACGCGGACCGACGACCCGATCGAGAAGCGGGTGTCCACCGTGGGCAAGCCACATCCCCACGTGGAAGTGAAGATCATCGACCCGGCGACCGGCGAGAATGTGCCGCAGGGGATGCCGGGCGAACTGTGCACACGCGGCTACCATGTCATGAAAGGCTATTACAATAACGAAGACGCGACCCGCGAGGCGATTGATCCGGACGGATGGCTCCATACGGGCGACATCGCCATCATGGACGAAGACGGCTACATCGATGTCACCGGGCGGATCAAGGACATGGTCATCCGCGGAGGAGAGAATATTTATCCGCGCGAAATCGAAGAATTCCTTTATACACACCCGGCCGTGAGCGACGTCCAGGTTGTCGGCGTTCCGGATCCGAAGTACGGGGAAGAACTGATGGCCTGGATCATCCTGAAGCAGGGGGCCGAAGAAACGGAAGAAACGATCCGCGAATTCTGCAAGGGGAAGATCTCCTATCATAAGATTCCGCGCTACATTGAGTTTACGTCCGAATACCCGATGACCGCCTCCGGGAAAATCCAGAAATTCAAACTCCGTGAAATGTCGGAACAGCGGGCGGAAGTTTGATTTCCCTCTTATTTAAATGCACGGCCGGCCTCCGGACCCTCAACAGGTCCGGGGGGCTTTTTTTGTTTGTGCCTTTGGACGCCCGTGCCGCCAGTGATAGAAGTGCGGATGGATACGTACGATGTATAGGTACAAAAAAATTAGCGGGGTGATAGGGTTGACCGGAAATCCGTCTTCGGACAATCAAAAAAAGGTCCATGAAAACAGCAAGAACGAGCAGCTGGAAAAATTCCGGGTCCGCAATGCCGGCAAGCCGATGGAGACCAACCAGGCAAGGAAGATCGCCGATGATGAACGGATTCTGACGGCCGGCGAGCGAGGTCCGGGCCTGATGGAAGACGTTCATTATTTTGAGAAGATCACGTCATTCGTCCATGAGGAAATACCCGAAAGAAAGGTCCACGCCAGAGGATACGGGGCACACGGGGTGTTCGAGTGCTACCACTCGATGAAGGCGTTCACCAAGGCGGGTTTCCTGCAGGAGGCCGGCAAAAAGACACCCCTGTTTGTCCGCTTTTCCACCGTTCAGGGGAGCAAGGGATCCAAAGACACGGCGAGGGACCTCCGCTGTCTCGGCGTCAAGTTTTATACCGAAGAAGGAAACTATGACATGACGATGATCGCCTTCCCGGTTTTGATCAACCAGGATGCGATGAAGTTCGTCGATATTATTCATGCCTATCAGCCGGAGCCTCGAACGGGCATGCCTCAGGCGGCCGGCGCCCACGACACGTTTTGGGATTATGTCGCAAATAACCCCGAAGCCCTGCATATGACTTTGTGGGTCATGTCGGACCGGGGAATCCTGAGAAGTTACCGGATGATGGAGTCTTGGTCGGTGAACACGTACCTGTTCGTGAATGAACAGGGGGTCGCAACATTCGTCCGGTTTGTCTGGAAGCCGGTTCTCGGATCTCATTCGCTTCTGCAGGACGAAGCACAGAAAATCGGCGGCATCGACCCGGATTTCCACCGGCGTGACCTGAGGGAAGCGATTGACCGGGGGGCGTTTCCCGAATATGAACTGGGGGTTCAGCTCATCCCGAAAGAAGATGAATTCAAGTTCGACTTTGATATTCTCGATGCCACGAAGTTCTGGCCGGAGGAACTCATCCCTGTCCAGATCATCGGGAAAATGACGTTGAACCGGAACGTGGACAATGAATTCTCCGAGATTGAACAGGCGGCATTCAATCCCGGAAGCGTCGTCCCGGGAATTGACTTTTCCAATGATCCGGTTCTCCAGGGCCGGCTGTTGGCCTACAAAACGGCGCAGTATCACCGCCTCGGCAGCAAGAACTACGAGGATTTGCCGATCAACCGGCCGATCTGTCCGTTCCATAACAATCAGCGCAAAGGCTATATGAGGTACCGGATCGACGTGGACGAAACAAGCTATCACAATAATTCACTGGACAACAACACCCCGTACACCGTACCGCCCGAAAAAGGGGGCTTTGAGCATTACCCGGCGAAAACGGAAGGGCAGGTCACCCGCAAGCGGCCGGCAGCATTCGATGACTACTATACACAGCCGAGGATCTTTTGGAACAGCTTAACGACGATTGAAAAGCAGCATATGATCAAAGCGCTGAACTATCAAATCGGCAGCGTGAAAAGCAAGTCGGTGCGACAGCAGTCCGTTGATCAGCTCGTGTTCGTGGACAGGGAAATGGCGAATATCGTGGCGGATAACGTCGGGGTCAGCCGGCCGGACGGAACGAACGTCCCGGTGTCGACAAGCTATCCTTCCCTCAGCCAGGCGAGCACGCCCAAATATGCCTATTCACTAAAAGTCGGTGTATTGGTCGGTGACGGGTTCAAAGCGGACGAGGTGGCCGGGACGATCAAGGTTTTGGAGGAGAATGGGGTTTTTGTTGTCGTCGTGAGCGACAAACTCGGCACGGTGTCGGGGGATAACGGCATGAACCTGAAGGTCAATGAGACGTTCCTGACCACCAATCCGTATTTGCTTGATTCGCTTTATATTGTCGGGGGCAGCTCAAGCGACCAGGATCAGTTTAATTACGAAGTGAAGGATTACCTCCGGGTGGCGTACAATCACTATAAGCCGATCGGAATCGCGGCGGCGGGCCGGGAATATTTCAAGGCGTCGGAGGAGAACAATCTCGCCGGGGTTGTATTCGCTGAAAACAATCCGGATTTCGCCAAGGAGTTCGTGGCAGCGATCGCCCACCAGCGCTTCTGGGACAGAAAATAGATGACGGCCGAGATGGGTCGGCACAAAAACAGGAAAACAGCACACAACCGGGTGTGCTGTTTCTTGCGTGTCATCAGGATCGGTCAGCCCTCATATAGGGTATCTTCCAGGCTGCCGTCTCCTTTGTAGATTTTCAGTATCCCGTTTTTGTCATTCACGTGTTCCTTCGCTTTGTCCATCAGGTCCTTTTTCGTCGATTCCTTGTAGATGGGTTTGTCGGATCCTTTTTTGCTCAGCACCCATTGCTCGCCGTCTTCTTTGATCTCAAAGACAGGCCGGTCGTTTGAATCCCCTTCCACGTAATCCCTGGCCTGGTCCATCGCAATCGGGATTGCGTGGTCGTCGGAATAGCCTTCCCTCAGCAGTGCGTTGGCGATTTCAATCGCTTTCTTCCTGACCGGCTCGTCCATGTTTTTCATGGAAGCCGGATAATCGTGTTCATCCCATGGCATCAGGAATCCCTCCTTTTACTAAAAGAAGTTCCCCGGACCGGCGGATATAAACCCGAAACCTTTTCCACCACCATTCGATTTCCCGGGAAATATTCCGCGCTTTCTCGACAGGGAATTGCGGAAGAAATTCCAACTGACAAATCAGAAATAGGGAATCTTCAACTATTGGTGCTGTGGTAGGATAGACTAAAGGGAGGGGACCAACATGACTGAATCTACTTTTAAGCTCATCGCAATTTTAATCTACATGGCAGCCATGCTGTTCATCGGCTGGTATGCGTACCGGCGGACGACCAATCTGACAGACTACATGCTCGGCGGGCGGTCGCTGGGTCCTGCGGTCACCGCGCTCAGCGCTGGCGCGGCAGACATGTCCGGCTGGCTGCTCATGGGCTTCCCGGGCGCGATTTACCTGACCGGGATGGGGGCGGCCTGGATTGGGATCGGGCTGACGATCGGTGCTTACCTGAACTGGCTGCTCGTTGCGCCGCGTCTCCGGGTTTATACGCATGTATCCAGTGACTCGATCACCATCCCGAGTTACCTGCAGAACCGGCTCAAAGACCCGTCGCCGCTGCTCCGGATTGCCTGCGGGGCGATCATCCTGATTTTCTTCACCTTTTATGTATCGTCCGGAATGGTGGCGGGCGGGGTCTTCTTCGAAAGCTCATTCGGCCTCAGCTATCACACCGGTCTGATTGTCGTATCGCTCGTCGTTCTGGCCTACACGCTGTTCGGCGGATTTTTGGCGGTCAGCTATACGGACTTTGTACAGGGGCTCATCATGTTCCTGGCGCTCATCCTCGTTCCGCTTGTCGGGATCTTCATCACAGGCGGACCGTCCGAGACGATTGCGACCATCAAAGAAGTCAATCCGACCCACTTGAGTCTGTTTGCCGGAACGACGGCTGCCGGACTGATTTCCTCGATTGCCTGGGGGCTCGGCTATTTCGGTCAGCCGCATATCATCGTCCGGTTCATGGCGATCAGTTCGGTCAAGGAAACAAAATCCGCACGGCGGATCGGGATCGGCTGGATGCTGCTCAGCCTGATCGGTGCGACGCTGACCGCATTGGTCGGGGTTGCGTATTTCCATCAGAACCCGGGACTCAAACTGACAGATCCTGAAGCGGTGTTCATCGAGCTCGGACAGATCATTTTCCATCCGTTCATCGCTGGAATCATGCTTGCCGCCGTTTTGGCCGCGGTCATGAGCACGATCTCTTCGCAGCTCATCGTCACTTCTTCCGCACTCGTGGAAGATCTGTACAAGGCGGTCATCAAATCGGATGCGCCTGACAAGACCTACGTGCTGTACGGTCGCATGGCCGTCTTGTTTGTTGCCATCATCGCCTTCATCCTTTCCTGGACGAAGAATGCGACGATCCTGAAACTCGTGTCGTTCGCCTGGGCCGGCTTCGGCGGTGCATTCGGACCGATCATCCTCCTGTCGCTCTACTGGCGCAAACTCACTTCGCAGGGGGCGCTTGCCGGGATGATTGTCGGTGCGGTCACCGTCATCATCTGGGGCAACGTGAAATTCCTGTCGGGCAACCTGTATGAAATCGTTCCGGCGTTCATTTTGAACATGATTGTCACGATTGTCGTGAGCCTCATGACATACAAGCCGAACTCGGAAATCCAGGATGAATTCGACGAAACGCTTGAGACACTCGCGCGCGACCGATAAGAAAAAAGAAAAAAGGAGGGCCCGGAT
Source organism: Bhargavaea ullalensis (assembly GCF_042432615.1). Classification (NCBI taxonomy): domain Bacteria; kingdom Bacillati; phylum Bacillota; class Bacilli; order Caryophanales; family Caryophanaceae; genus Bhargavaea; species Bhargavaea ullalensis. Next base: position 28,911 of record NZ_JBHLWY010000038.1, on the reverse strand, counting down.
CCAATCGGAATCCGGGCCCTCTTCTTTTTCATTTGACGTTATGATCGCTTGATCTTATCTTTCTTTGACTCCGCCTCAAGCCGCTGGAAGCGTCGGACATCGCGCGGCCGGATTGGTGTCGGCTCCCGTCTGAGCAGGACGATCATCGAATAGACGAGCATCAGGAGGATGACGCCGAACGGCAGGGCGGAGGCGAGTGACGCGGTTTCAAGTCCGTTGATGCCGCCGGTGAAGAGAAGCACTCCGGCGATCGCGCCCATCAGGACGCCCCAGATTACTTTGGCCGTCATTCTCGGGTTCAGCGTTCCGCCGGACGTCATGCTCGCCAAAATGTAAGTGGCCGAGTCGGCGGACGTGACGATGAACGTGAAGATGAGCAGGATGGACAGCACCGACAGCAGGCCCGGCAGCGGGAGTGTCTGGTCGAACGTCGTGAACAGGGCAGACGTCACATCATCATTCACCATCTCGGCGATGTGCGTGCCTTCGTTCAGGTCGTTCCACATGGCGGTGCCCCCGAACACCGCGACCCAGAACAGTGCGATGATCGGCGGGATGATGAGCACCCCGACGATGAACTCCCGGATCGTGCGTCCGCGGGAAACCCGTGCGACGAATGCGCCGATGAACGGGGACCAGGCGATGACCCATGCCCAGTAGAACACCGTCCAGTCCTGCACCCACTCACGGCCCGAGTATGGCTCAAGCCGGAGGCTGTATTCCACAAAGTGGGTGATGTAGTCCCCGAGCGCCACGATGAACGTCTCCATGATGAAGACGGTCGGACCGGCAAAGAACACGAACAGCAGCAGGCCGAGCGCAAGGCCGAGGTTCAGGTTGCTCAAGTACCGGATCCCCCGGTTGAGGCCTGTAGTGGAGGAAGCCAGATAGGCAACCATCATGACACCGATGATGATGAGCTGGACGTACGGCTTGTTCGGCAGGCCGAAGACGGAGGTGAGGCCGCCGTTCATCTGCAGGACACCGAGCCCGATCGACGTCGCCATCCCCATGATCGTCGCGATGACGGACAGGATGTCGATGGTCGTTTTCACCGGCTTGGCGGAGCCGACAACCGGTTCAAGTGCCGTGGACACGAGGCCGTTCTTCTTTTTCCTGAATTGAAGGAAAGCGATTACAAGACCGGTCATGGCGAACATCGACCATTGGCTGATCCCCCAGTGGAAGAACGCATAGCCCATCGCTACACGGGCGGTTTCCGATGTCATCGGCTCCAGATCGCGGAAAGGCGGATTGTAAATATGGCTCATCGGCTCGGCGACGCCCCAGAAAACGAGGCCGGCACCGAAACCGGCTGAAAACAGCATCGCGATCCACGAGAAAAACGAGAACTCGGGACGCTCATCATCTCCGCCCAGACGCATGCTGCCGTATTTGCTCGCAGCCAGCCCGAACAGGAAGACGATCAAGATAAATACGCATAGCAGGTAAAACCAGCTGAACTTGTCGATTGTAAAGTTGTAGACGGCAGTAGCGCCGGCCGCGAACTGATTGGGGAACACCGCCCCGATAATCACCAATGCCAGAATAAATAATGCAGAAACAGTAAATACGGGATTTTTCCACGAAGACTTGTCCATGCCACTCTCCTTTTGATATTTGCAAAAATAACGTCATAATGGTGTATACCCGAGGGTAACGAATATACTCAGCCCATTCAAGGGAAAGACGGGTATTTCAAAAGAAGATAAGACTTATTGACTAGTCTGGAAGAAAATAAAGGAAGGAGACTTGTACAATGAAATTCGACCATGCCGTTTATTTCAGCGACCGGACCCCCGCCGAGGATGCCGAACGATGGACGTTCCGGGGAATGCCGGCGGCGCCGGGGGGAAGCCATGAAAACTGGGGAACGCAGAACGCCCTGTTTTACGCAGAGAACGGCTACATTGAGTCTTTGTCCATTGAGCATCCGGACATCGCCGGTGTCTCCGGCCATCCGCTGACCCGTCTTTTGGTGCAAGACCTTGAACATGACGGACCGGGCTGGGGCACCCTCTGCCTTCGGCCGGGAGACCTCCACAGTTTTGAAGAAGGACTGCTGAGCCGGGGAATCAGGACTTCCGGCGTGCTCGATGCCTCACGGCGCACGGCGGACGGTGAACTTCTTAAATGGAAAATGCTTTTCGTCGAAGAAGAGCCGGGAGAATCATTGCCGCTCCCGTTTTTCATCGACTGGGGCATCCCGGATGAAAAGCGGCTGGCGGGCCTGCTCAAATCGGGGACGATGCCGGAAGGAAACCGGGCGTTCCGGATAGAAACCTGCACATTCCAGGTTCAAGATCCGGTGAGAGCCGCGGTCCGGTGGGCGGAAGTGCTCGGGCTCGAAGCGCCGGAGGCCGATCGGATCCCGCTGGAAAACGGGGTCGATCTCGTGTTCGTGCAAGGAGGTCCGGGGCGGGAACGGCTGTCCGGCGTGGAAGTTGTCCGGGAAACCGGGCACTGAAGTGTGCAAGGACGGGTATACTGATTTTAGAAACGGAGGGACGTCCAGTGGATGGAATGCAGGAACGTGCAGTGCTCGTCGGGGTTGAATTGGACCGGGACGAGCAGTTTGAATACTCCATGGAGGAACTTGCGAGCTTGGCGGAAGCGTGCGGAGTCGAAGTGGCGGGAACCGTGACACAGGGACTGGACCGCGTGAATCCGTCTCATTACATCGGATCGGGAAAGGTCCGGGAAATCAAGGCCTATCACGATGAAACAGACTCGAATGTCGTCATCTTCAATGACGAGCTGTCTCCATCGCAGATCCGCAATCTGGAAACGGAGCTGGAGACGAAGGTGATCGACCGGACGATGCTCATCCTCGACATTTTCGCCAGGCGGGCGAAGACGAAGGAAGCCCAGATGCAGGTCGAGCTTGCCCAGCTTCAATACATGTTGCCGAGGCTCGTCGGGCTCCGTGCATCGCTGAGCCGGCAGGCCGGTTCCACGGGCGGCGGGGTCGCAACACGCGGTCCGGGGGAGACGAAGCTGGAGCTGGACCGCCGGAAGATCGAGGATCAGATTGCGCGTCTGCGCCGTGAACTCGAATCGGTGAAGGTCCACCGGGAAACCCAGCGGAAACGCCGGGTGAAACGCGAAGTGCCCGTTGTCTCGCTCGTCGGCTACACGAACGCCGGCAAGTCGACGATCATGAACGGCATGCTTGCCGGGCTCGGGGAGGAAGCGGGCCGGCAAGTGCTTGAAAAGGACATGTTGTTCGCGACGCTGGACACGTCGGTGCGGAAAATCCGGCTGGAAGACAACCGGGAGTTCCTGCTCACCGATACAGTCGGATTCGTCGGACGGCTGCCGCACCACCTGGTCAAGGCATTCCGCTCGACGCTTGAAGAAGCGGCGGATGCGGACCTGCTCCTCCAGGTGGTCGATGTGTCGCATCCGGAATACCGGTACATGATGCAAGTGACCGAGGATACGCTTTCCGACATCGGCATCGAAGGGATTCAGGAACTGTTCGTTTTCAATAAATCCGACTTGGCTGGCCTGGAACATCCGAGAGTGCAGGACAACAACATCTGGCTGTCTGCGAAAAATGCGGATGATATCCATGCACTCACCGGCCTGATCGCATCCAAGGTATTCGGCGACTTTGTCCGTTGCCGGATGCTCGTGCCGTTTGACAGGGGAGACGTCGTTTCTTGGCTGAATGAGCATGCGGATGTACTGGAGACCGAATATACGGAGGACGGTACGCTCATGGAAGTGGATATGAGAGAAGCCGACCGCAACCGGTACTCGGAATTCGTCCAGTAGAAGAAAGAGGAAAGCCGTCTGTGCCCTTGCGGGGGTGCAGTCGGCCGATCACGACAGAAAAGGCCTGCGGGAGAACCGCAGGCCTTTTGCGTTGCTTTTATTGTGTGATGGATACGTCTTTCAACTGGTAGATGCCACTCGGATCAATGGAGAATCCTTTGACATTGTCTGCGACGCCCGTCAGGTATTCCTGGTGATGGATGAATGCCATCGGCGCATCTTCAATCAGGATTTTCTGGACTTTGTCGTAAATGGCCAGGCGTGCATCCTGATCAGTTTCCTGGCGGCCTTCATCGAGAAGCTTGTCGACTTCAGGATTGTTGTAGAAGGTGCGGTTGCCCGGAGGACCCTGCTGGGAAGAGTGGAAGAGTGAATACATGCCGTTGTCCGCATCGCCGGTCGAGTTGGACCATCCGAGGATGAACATGTCATGTTCGCCTGCGCTCGTTTTATCCAGATATGCACCGAACTCCATCTGTTCCACTTTGATGTCGATGTTCAGCTCTTTCAGCTTTTGCTGGAGGAGAACGGCGATATCGATCCGCTGCGGGTTGTCGTTCGTCCAGATGGAGGCTTTAAAGCCGTCCGCATAGCCGGCTTCTTCCAAAAGCTTTTTCGCTTTTTCCGGATCATGGCCGATTCCTTTGATGTCCTCATTGTACCCGAAGGAGCCTGGAGACAGCGGACCTTTCGCCGGAATGCCGAAACCGTCGTAGATGCCTTCAACGATTTCTTCATTGTCTACCATCAGGGATATGGCCTGGCGTACACGAACATCGTCAAATGGAGCCTTTTTTGTATTGAAGCCGAGATAGCTCAGGCTTCGGGAAAGTTCCTGGTTGACCTTCGCGCTGCCGGAGTCATTGATCTGGTCCACTTCGTTCGGCTGCACGGGATCGATGATGTGGGCATTGCCCGTCTCCAGATCAGCCGCACGCGTGGCACTTTCCGGAATGACCTTGAACGTCACGGAGTCGACTTTCGCCGGCTCATTCCAATAGTCTTCGTTTTTCACAAGTTTGATCTCGGAGCCCGGGCTCCAGCTCTCAAATTTGAAGTAGCCGGTGCCGACCGGGTGGGCAGAGATGACGGAGCCGGGCTCTTTTCCTTCTTTCATCGCGGCATAGTCTTCGTCGATCGATTTCGGGCTGATCATGCTGCCCCCGTCATGCGCAAGGTGCGAGAGAAGCGGGGCGAACGGGTAGTCGGTCTTCATCTGGACCGTGTAATCGTCGATCACATCGACACTATTAATCATCTCGTACAAGTAATACCTCGGGGAGCCGACCGCCTCATCGCGGACGCGGTCGAGGTTTTTCTTCACGGCTTCGGCATTGAAGTCTTCGCCGTCATGGAATTTGACGCCTTCCTGGAGTTTGAATTCCCAAGTTGTGTCATCGATCTGTTTCCATTCCTTTGCGAGGCTCGGCTCGATCTCCGTGTCGGCGTTGAGCTTCACGAGCGTGTCGTAAAGGTTGGCGTGGATGTTATTGGACGGCACGTCGTTGGAACCATGCGGATCCAGCGATGATGCATCCGACAGGACCGCTAAAATCAGGTCTCCTCCTTCAGCGCCTTCCTCGGCAGAAGAGCTGCTATCGCCGTCTTTTGTTCCATCTTTGTTTCCGTCTGAACTACCTCCGCCTGCACACGCCGCAAGGAATGCGGACAGGACAAGCAGCAGTGCCAGCAACAGGCCGGTTTTTTGCTTCATGTACATTTCCCCCTACCCTCTTCTATTTCATTACGCATTTTGGGATGCGTAATATTCCGAAAATATATCATAGGGACCAAGGAACCGCAATAGCTTTTTGAAAATAAAGAACCCGGCTCTGCAAGAGCAGGGCCGGATCATGGAATCAGTTTCTGTTGAATTTGGAAAGCAGGCGGAGCATTTCGAGATACAGCCAGACGAGCGTCGTCAAAAGGCCGAGTGCGCCGATCCATTCCATGCTTTTCGGTGCGCCGGAGCGGACGCCGCGTTCGATCGTGTCAAAGTCGATGATGAAGTTCAGCGCAGCGACACCGACGATCACGAGGCTGATGATGATGCCGATCGGGCCGGCGTCATGCAGGAACGGCATCGCCGCGCCGAAGAGCCGGAGCACGATGTCGATCACATAGACGACGAGAATGGCGAGTGTCGCCACAATCACGCCTTTCCTGAATGCAGGCGTCGCCTTCAGGATGCCGGTGCGGTAAAAGACGAGCATGACCGCCATGACGCCGATCGTCAAAAGCACCGCCTGCATGACAATGCCGTTGTAGAGGTCTGCATACATCGCGGAAATGCCTCCGACAAACAGTCCTTCCAAAATGGCATAAAGCGGAACGGTGACGGGGGCGACGGATTGGTAGAACACCGTGAGGAACACGAGCACGAGCGCGCCGATCGCCCCGCCGATCATGAGGCCGAACACCGGCTCGCCGGCAAACGACTTGAACCAGGCATACGAAGCAGAAGCGAACATGAGGAGAAGCGACAGCGTGGTCTTGTTGACGGTGCCGGCAACCGACATCCGCTCACCGGCGTAGACATGCCGGCCGAACTCTTCATTTTTTAAAATCGGGTTGTTGGATTGCAAGGGAATACCTCCAATTTATCAAAAGCCGGAAGGCCCGAAAAGCGCCGGCCGGCCATTTTGAAAATTATAGCATGCGAGGCGCAAGAGGCATAGTTTGACTGGGCACTTCGTTAAAGGGAACCGCCAAGAACTCCGCTCCAGAGTGCCGCCAGCAAAATCCCGAGCCCAAAGACTCCTTCGGCAATCGTGGCCACATAGGCTCTTGGATTGTCGGAGTACTTCTTTTCCATCCAGGCCTGGAGGATGAAAATAGAGGTTAAATGGACGAATATCAGCGGCCACGGCTGCAGCAGCCAAGGAATCCGGAAGACCCAGCCGGTGGAAAAAATCGTGATGCTGTATGCCAGGATCAAAAGCATGGACGGAATGCGGATCCATTTGTCCAGCTTCCGGTGCCGGTCGTTCACATAATACGGTTCAAACCACTTTGGATGCTTGAAGCCGGCCCACTTTCTCATGGCGTACGAAAAAGCAAACATGGCCAGGAACATCATGAGGAAAATGAGTGCCAACAAAGAGACCTCTCCTTTCTCCATTGTTATGGATAGATTACCAGAAATAAGTGTAATCAACCATCCTTTTCTGTGAACGACAGTGGAGGGGCGATCATTCCTATGGTTGATCCGTCTTTCATAAAAGACCCCCCGGTACCACGATTTTTCGCGGAGCCGGGGGGTCTGGGTGATTACTCGGACAGCGTGACGTCCTTGAGCTGGTAGATGCCAGCCTGGTCGATGCTGAAGTCTTTGACCTTGTCGCTGACGCCGACGAGGTACTCTTGGTGGTGGATGAAGATCATCGGAGCATCATCGACAATCTGCTGCTGGGCGTCTGCATAGATGCCGACGCGTGTGTCAGGATCTGTTTCTTTGCGTCCTTCGTCGAGCAGCTTGTCGACTTCGGCATTTTCATAGAACGAGCGGTTGCCCGGGTCGCCCTTCTGGGACGAGTGGAACAGGGCATAAAGGCCGTAGTCGGCATCGCCTGTCGGGTTGGACCAGCCGAGGATGAACATGTCATGCTCGCCGGCAGCCGTCTTGTCGAGATACGTGCCGAATTCCATCTGTTCGATCTTCACATCGATGTTCAGTTCTTTGAGTGTCTGCTGGAGAAGAACGGCCATGTCCACGCGCTGCGGGTTGTCGTTCGTCCAGATCGTGGTGGAGAAGCCGTCTGCATAGCCTGCTTCTTCAAGAAGCTTTTTGGCTTCGTCCATGTTGTAGTCGATCATCTTCAGGTTCTCATCATAACCGAAGATCCCCGGAGCGAGAGGGCCTTTTGCCGGAATGCCGAATCCTTCGTACACGCCGTCGATGATGTCGTCTTTATTGACCGCCATGGAGATGGCCTGGCGGACGCGGACATCATCAAACGGAGCCTTCTCGGTGTTGAAGCCGATATAGGAAAGGCTGGAGGACGGTGTCTGGTCCACCGTTCCGCTGCCGGAATCGTTGATGCGTGCGACTTCGTTCGGCTGTACCGGATCGATGATGTGCGCGTTGCCTGTTTCCAGCTCTGCTGCGCGTGTGGCACTTTCAGGAACGACTTTGAAGGCGACGGAGTCGACCTTTGCAGTGCCGTCCCAGTAATCTTCGTTTTTCACGAGCTTGATCTCAGAACCCGGGCTCCAGCTGTCAAACTTGAAATAGCCGGTTCCGACCGGATTCTCGGAAATGACGGAGCCCGGCTCTTTGCCGTCTTCCATCGCCGCATAGTCTTCGTCGATCGATTTAGGGCTGATGATGCTGCCGCCGTTGTGGGACAGGTGGGCGAGCAGCGGAGCGAACGGATAATCGGTCTTGAACTGGATTGTATAGTCGTCGATGACCTCGACGCTGTTGATCATTTCGAAGAGGAAGTAGCGAGGCGAAGCGACTTTTTCGTCGAGTACGCGCTCAAAGCTCTTTTTGACGGCTTCAGCGTTGAAGTCTTCGCCGTCATGGAACTTGACGCCTTCCTGCAGCTTGAATTCCCAGGTCGTATCGTCGATCGCTTCCCATTCGGTTGCGAGACCCGGTTCGATTTCATTGTTGTCGTTGCGCGTGACAAGCGTCTCATAGATGTTCTCCTGTACGACCGAGGACGGAACATCATTCGAGCCGTGCGGGTCCAGCGAGGACGCATCGGACAGTACTGCGAGGACGAGGTCTCCGCCTTCCGAACCGCCGTCTGTGGTGCCCTCTTCTTTTTTGTCGCCATCATCTTTGCTGGTGTCGCCGCCGTCGGAAGCGTTGTCTCCGCCGCCTCCTGCACATGCCGCAAGGAACATCGACACGACGAGCATCATGATGAACAACAGCAGTGTACTGCGTTTGGTCTTCATGCAGTCTCCCCCTACTAACTTGTTTTTTGTATATTGCAATCAAAAAAAACGAATGCAATATTCAGAAAAAATATACCATAACCGGCGATGGAACACAATAGCCGGCTGCTGAAATGATAGCGCTGTCATTTAAATGATAGACAGTAATGGTTAATATTAGATCCAAATAAAATTGAATTGAAAAACAGCATTCAGAATTTAGACTTTTCATGTTATAGTACTGATTAGCCATAGAGAAACGGGGTGGGGCATCGCCCGGCACCCTTGGGGAAAGAGGGATACAGGAATGACGCAACAAGCAGCGGCAGCCGGTTCTGCCAAGCGGTACAATCCCCGGCTTGAACTGTACAAGGGGATCTGGAAACGGCTCAGAAAAAACAAATCCGCCGTCATCGGCGGAGGGATTGTCATCTTCTTCATTTTGCTCGCCATCTTCGGGCCGATGCTGACGGGTGTGGATCCGAACGCAACGGATATCACGAATAAAAACCAGCCGCCGTCCGCCGACCACTGGTTCGGGACGGACAACTACGGCCGGGATATGTTCACGCGGATCATCTACGGAACGAAGCTGACGCTCATCGTCGGATTTTTGTCGGTGTTCATCGGCGGCGCGGTCGGCGTCGTCTTCGGCATCGTCTCCGGCTACTACGGCGGCTGGGTGGACGCGGTCATCATGAGGATCATGGACGTCCTGCTCGCATTTCCTGGCATCTTGCTGGCACTCGCGATCGTGAGCGTCCTCGGCGGGAGCCTGACCAACATGATCATCGCAATCGGGATTTTCTCGGTGCCGGCATTTGCCCGGATTGTCCGGGGCTCGGCACTTTCCGTCCGGAAGCTGGAATACATAGACGCCATGAAGGCGCTCGGTGCGTCGGACATCCGGATCATCTTCAAGCACATCCTGCCGAACGTCACGTCGCCGATCATCGTCCAGGCCACGCTCCGGATTGCCACTGCAGTCCTGACGGCAAGCGGCCTGTCATTCCTCGGGCTCGGCGCACAGCCGCCTGCTCCGGAATGGGGCGCCATGCTGTCCGCAGGCCGGACATATATGCACGATGCGCCGCATATGGTGCTCATCCCGGGAATCATGATCGTCATCGTCGTCCTCGCCTTCAATATATTCGGCGACGGTCTCCGCGATGCGCTTGACCCAAAAATGAACAAATGACTGAGGGGGAAACAGAGTGACCAAATATATCATCCGGCGTCTTCTGCAGACGATCCCGGTTCTCATCGGCGTGTCCATTCTCGTATTCTCCCTGATGCATCTCATCCCGGGGGATCCTGCGCAGATCATCGCGGGAGAAGGGGCACCGGAAAAAACGGTTGAACAGATCCGCGAACGGCTCGGGCTGAATGACCCGATCCACAAGCAATACCTCAACTACATGGGCGGCGTCGTCCAGGGCGACCTCGGCAACTCTGTCCGCAGCGGCCGGCCGGTCGTCGACGAGATCAAGACCCGCTTCTGGGTGACGCTTGAACTGGCCACCTATGCCACGATCCTTGCCGTCTTTATCGGCCTGATGGCGGGGATCATCTCGGCGGTCCGCCATTACACATTCACCGACACGGCCATCATGATCGTCGCCCTGTTCGGTCTGTCGATGCCGAACTTCTGGCTCGGGCTTCTGCTGATCGACTGGTTTGCGGTCGGCGGGGACTGGCTGCCGGCGTGGGCGAAACTTAGGCCTTCGGGCTGGGGCGACAGCTGGCGTCAGGTCATCCTGCCCGTCATCACGCTAGGAACGGGAGGCGCGGCGATCATCGCCCGCATGACCCGCTCCTCGATGCTGGAAGTCATCAGCCAGGATTACATCCGGACGGCCCGGGCAAAAGGTCTGTCCGACCGGGTCGTCACCTACCGGCATGCACTGAAGAATGCATTGATTCCCGTCGTGACGGTCGTCGGTCTTGAGTTCGGCGGCTTCCTCGGCGGAGCGGTCCTCACCGAGACGATCTTCGCGATCAACGGCATGGGCCGGCTCACCGTCCAGGCGATCAACACACGGGATTTCCCGATCGTCCAGGGCGCGGTCCTCGTCATTTCCGTACTGTTCGTCTTCGTGAACCTGATCGTGGATATCTCATATAAACTGCTCAACAAGCGGATCGACCTCGGCTGATCCGGTTCAAGGGGGAAGCAAACATGGCAGAAACCATCCTGGACGTGCGCGACCTGCGCACCTCCTTCTATACGGACGAAGGCGAAGTGAAGGCCGTTGACGGCGTCAGCTTCTCCGTCCCGAAAGGAAAGACGATCGGCATCGTCGGCGAATCGGGCTCGGGCAAGAGCATCACCTCTTTGTCGATCCTCCGCCTGCTCGCCTCCAACGGCAAAGTCGTCGGCGGGGAAGTGCGGTTCAAAGGCGACAACCTGCTCGCCTACTCCGAAAAGAAAATGCGCGGACTCCGGGGCAATAAAATCTCGATGATCTTCCAGGAGCCGATGACGTCGCTCAACCCGGTGTTCACCGTCGGCCAGCAAATTTCCGAAACACTCATCGAGCACCAAGGCATGTCGAAAAAGGCGGCGATGGCCAAGTCGGTCGACCTGCTGAAACTCGTCGGCATCCCGTCTCCCGAAAAACGGGTGAAGCAATATCCGTATGAACTTTCCGGCGGGATGCGCCAGCGTGTCATGATCGCCATTGCGCTCGCCTGCAATCCGGAAATCCTGATCGCGGATGAGCCGACAACGGCGCTCGACGTGACGATCCAGGCTCAGATCCTCGGCCTGATCCGGGACCTGCAGCAGCGCATGGGCATGTCGGTCGTACTCATCACCCATGACCTCGGCGTCGTGGCCGAGACATGCGATTACGTGGCCGTCATGTACGCCGGACAGGTTGTCGAGTACAGCGACGTCCGCACGCTGTTCCGCAAACCGCGTCATCCTTACACAATCGGTCTTCTGAAATCTTTGCCGCGCCCGGACGCCGATCAGGAGAAACTCGTCCCGATCCACGGCACCGTCCCGTCGCCGCTCCACATGCCGGTCGGCTGCCGGTTCAATCCGCGCTGCCCGGCGGCGACCGATCTGTGCCGGGAACAGCTGCCGGATTTGTTCGACGACGGCGAAGGCAATCAGGTGCGCTGCTGGATCTACAACGAACAGTGGCCGGGAGAAAAGGAGGTGGACGTCTTTGGAGAAGAAAGAATTGCTCGTCGTTGACGGGCTCAAGCAGTACTTCCCGATCAAAGGCGGCTTCCTTGGCCGCACGGTCAACCACGTCAAGGCCGTCGACGACATCAGCTTCACCATCCATGAAGGCGAAACCGTCTCGATCGTCGGGGAATCCGGCTGCGGCAAGTCGACGACCGGACGGGCCATACTCCGTCTGGAGGAACCGACGGAAGGAAAAGTCGTCTTCAACGGCGACGATCTGACGCAGCTGTCGAAGTCGGATATGCGGAAACACCGCAAGGACCTGCAGATCATCTTCCAGGATCCGTATGCGTCGATCAATCCGCGTCAGACGGTTTCGGATGTGCTGGATGAGGCCATGACGATCCAAAATGTCCTCCCGAAGAGGGAACGCCGGCAGCGGATCATCGAACTGCTCGAAACGGTCGGCCTCAACGCGGCACAGGCGGATCGCTATCCGCACGAATTCTCCGGCGGCCAGCGCCAGCGGATCGGCATCGCCCGCGCACTCTCGGTGAACCCGAAGCTCATCATCTGTGATGAGGCGGTGTCCGCGCTCGACGTCTCGATTCAGGCGCAGGTGCTGAACCTGCTCGATGAACTGCAGGAAGAGTACAATCTGACTTACCTGTTCATCTCGCACGACCTCGGCGTTGTCCGGCATATCTCGGACCGCGTCATCGTCATGTACGTCGGCAAGATCGTCGAAATCGGCGACAAGCACTCGATCTTCGACAACCCGAAACACCCGTACACGAAAGCCCTCCTGTCCGCGATCCCGGTTCCGGATCCCGACCGGGAACGCAACCACATCGTCCTCCGAGGCGATGTCCCGTCCCCGATCGATCCGCCGAGCGGCTGCCGGTTCCACACCCGCTGTCCGTTCGCACAGGAAAAATGCCGGGTGGACGTGCCGGAGCTCGTGCGCCACGAAGGCATGAAAGACGGCCACGAAGCCGCCTGCCACTTCGTCGAAGAAATCGAACGCGGCGAAGTGAAACCGCGCGAACTCGCCGTCACTGCTTTTTAAATAAAGGAAGAAAACCGGACGACCGTATTTTCGCGGCCGTCCGGTTTTTTGTTGGGGAGCAGGAGAAGGGATGGGGAAATCGGAGTAAGGGGAGGGAAATCGGAGTAAGGCAGGGAAAATCGGAGTAAGGGGAGGGAAATCGGAGTAAGGGGAGGGAAATCGGAGTAAGGGAGGGGAAATCGGAGTAAGGAGAGGGAAATCGGAGTAAGGCAGGGAAAATCGGAGTAAGGGGAGGGAAATCGGAGTAAGGGAGGGGAAATCGGAGTAAGGGGAGGGAAATCGGAGTAAGGAGAGTGAAATCGGAGTAAGGCAGGGAAAATCGGAGTAAGGGGAGGGAAATCGGAGTAAGGGAGGGGAAATCGGAGTAAGGAGAGGGAAATCGGAGTAAGGGAGCCAAATTCGGAGTAAGGACTAAAAATTTGTCCCTAAGTATTTCGGTAACGCCCGGAACACTTCCCAAATGAACGCAAATGACAGTTCGCAGATTCACACCGGCTTAGACAATGCCCGCAGTAGGTGTTTTTATTCCGCCCAAAAAGCCCCCGTTCCAATAAAAGGAACAGGGGCTTCGCCGGTCACAGGATGAACAAGCCGAGCAGTCCGCTCAAAACGCCGAGCAGGACGACGGCGCCCGAAACGAACCAGAGGACTTTCCGGGGAAATGCGCCAGCCACGAGCAGGAGTGACGGGAGGCTGATGGCCGGCAGGGTGATGAGCAGCGCGGCGGCCGGTCCGGTGCCGAGGCCGGCTGTCATGAAAGTCTGGATGATCGGGATTTCGGCGGCTGTCGGGATGACGAACAGGGCACCGCCGATCGCAAAGAGCAGAATGGCCAGGAATGAGTTGCCCGAAGCGCCGTCAAGCAGCGGAAACAGCCATGGCCGGACTGCCGCGATGAGCAGGACGGACAGGAAGTAGGCGGGCACGATAAAGAGCGCCATGCGGCCCATCGTTTTCAGCCAGCTCAAGAGGAAAGGTCCGTCTGCCGGCTTTTCCTCCGAGTCTTCGATCATCTTGTCCAATCCGTCCGGTTCGGCTGCCGGAGCAAACCGGTTGGCCACATAGCTGACGCCGAACACGATGACCATGCCGACCGCCGCGCGGAGCAGGGTGAACTTCCATGACAGGACGAATGACATGAAGATGAGGACGGCCGGATTCAGGACCGGATTGCCGAGCCAGAAGGCGAGTGCCGCCCCGACGGATACATTTTTCTTCCGGAGTCCGGCGGCCACCGGTGCTGCGCAGCAAGTGCACATCATGCCGGGCAGGCTGGAAAGTCCCGCGATGGCAGTGCTGCCGAAAGATGTTTTGCCGAGTGTCCGGAGCAGCCAGTCAGCAGGGATGAGCACTTGAACAAGAGACCCGAGGATAATCCCGAGGACCGCGGCCTTCCAGACGGCCAGAAAATAAGTGACGACATATGACCAGGTGCCTTCCCAGGAAAACGAGCCGGCATCGGCCGGATTGCCGAGGATGGAGTCGCCGATGGAGTGTGTGGTGATCGCGGTCAGGCTTTTGCCCCAGTAGGGCACCCATTTGACGTAGGCAAGCCCGGCGATCGCCACGATGAGAAAAAGTGAAATATAGACAACGGTCCGTTTTCTTGAGGACCGGATGGATGAATTCAAACTGAGGACCTCCCAGAAAAAGTTAACCGACACAGTATACCAAAGATAGCCGATTTGTTCCATAGGAAATCAAAACGCCCCGGGCATGAAGCCACGGGGCGGATTGCATCTTGCCGGAAGGAGCGTTCTTCCCGAAAACCGGCTCATACTTCCTGGAACTGAATGTTGTGCAGCCGTGCGAACAGGCCGCCTTTTCGGACGAGTTCGTCGTAGGTGCCGTCTTCGGCGATGCCGTCTTTCGTCACGACGAGGACTCGGTCGGCGTCGCGGATCGTGGCGAGCCGGTGGGCGATGACGAGCGTCGTCCGGTCTTCGGACAGTTCAGCGAGCGATTGCTGGATGATGCGCTCGGTTTCCGTGTCGAGTGCGGACGTCGCTTCATCCAATATTAAAATCGGCGGGTTTTTCAGGAACATGCGGGCGATGGCGAGCCGCTGTTTCTGCCCGCCGGACAACTTCAGACCGCGTTCTCCGATTTCGGTGCTGTAACCGTCCGGCAGTTCCGCGATGAACTCTTCGAGGTGGGCTTTGCGCGCTGCCTCATATACTTCCTCGTCGCTTGCGCCAAGCTTGCCGTATGCGATGTTCTCAAAGATCGTCCCTGTAAACAGGAAGACATCCTGCTGGACGATGCCGATCTGGGAGCGGAGCGACTCCATCGTCATATCGCGGACATCGATTCCGTCGATGGAGATCGATCCTTCATTCACATCATAAAACCGCGGGATGAGTGAGCAGATCGTCGTTTTCCCGGCGCCAGACGGCCCGACGAAAGCGACCGTCTGGCCGGAGCGGACCGACAGGCTGACCCGGCTCAGCACCGGTTTCTGGTCGTCATAGCGGAACGACACCTCATCGAATCGGATATTGCCGTCCAGCGAGTCCACGACAATCGCATCAGGCCGGTCCTGTACATCCGGTTCCTGGTCGATGAGCTCGCGAAACCTGCGGAAACCGGCCATTCCTTTCGGATACAGTTCAAGCAATGCGCTGATTTTATCGACCGGCTTGATCAAAACATTGACGAACAGCACGAAGGAGACGAGTTCGCCGTAGGACAACCGGCCGTTGAAAGAGAACCAGGCGCCGATGACGAGGACGAGCAGCGTGACGAGGCGCGTCATCATGTACATGCTCGAATGGGTCCATGCCATCACCTTGTAGGCGACAAGCTTGGCGCCACGGAAGCTGCCATTGTCTTTGCGGAAACGCTCCATTTCAAACGGCTCGTTCGTGAACGACTGGACAACCCGGACGCCAGACACGCTGTCCTCGACGCGCGCATTCACCTCGGCGATCCGCCCGTACATGTTGCGCCACGCCTTGTTCATCCGGATGTTGCAGAACGTGACGAGCCAGACAAGGAACGGGACCATGATGATCGTGATGAGGGCGAGCTCCGGATTGATGGTGTACATGATCGAGAAGGCGCCGATGATCGTCATGATGGCGATGAAGACGTCCTCGGGCCCGTGGTGGGCGAGCTCGCCGATATCGAACAGGTCGTTCGTGATGCGGCTCATCACATGCCCCGTCTTCGTGTTATCGAAAAACCGGAACGACTGCCGCTGCACGTGATTGAACAGCTGCTGCCGCATGTCGGTCTCGATGTTGATGCCGAGCATGTGCCCGAGGTAGGAGACGATGTACTGCAAGAACGTGCTCAACAAATAGATGGCGAGCAGCAGGACACTCACCCAGACAATTTTGCCCCAGTTGCCGGTCGGCAGCAGCTCGTCGATGAACCACTGGACCGCCACCGGAAAAGCGAGTTCGAGAAGCGCGACGAACACGGCACTGGAGAAGTCGATGATGAACAGCCGCCTGTGCGGCTTATAATAGGAAAAGAATTGCTTCAGCATAATGTCCTCCCGGAAATATTTCGGCTCCCGTTATTATAGCGGAAGCAGGGCCGGAGAGGAAGGTGGATGGGACTTTTGTTTCATATCTTTGAAAATCAGGAACTTTCGATGAGCCCTTCCGTATAGAACAGGAGACACAGCAAAGAAAGGAAGGATCACCCGATGAAGAAATTTCTGATGACCCTTGCGGCCGGGACACTGGCGTTCGGGCTGGCCGCCTGCAGCGACACGGCAGAGCCGGCACCGGGAACCGACAAGGAAAAGACGAGCGACATGACGGCGGAGCAGGTTTACGAGAAAGCGATGGAAGCTTCCAAAGACATGAAGAGCGCCGAGGCGAAAATGGACATCGCGCAAACTATCGAAGTACCGGGCCAGGATGTCAAAATCGACTCTGATTCGAAGTTCGACGTCCAGATGGTGCTCGATCCGCTGGCAATGCACCAAAAAGGTACGACGACGATGAAAATGAACGATGAAGAGCAGACTGTGGATATTGACATGTACATGACCGAAGACGGTACGATTTATATTTACACGCCGGAAGCCGATCAATGGCTGAAAATGGAGGGCATGCTGGAAGGCCTCGACCAGCTTTCCGCTCAGCAGCCGGACCCTGAAGAGCAGCTCGCCCAGCTCCAGGAGTATGCGAAAGACATGAAATTCGAACAGACGAACGATGAGTATGTATTGAAACTGAATGCCGATGGCGACAAGTTCAATGCGCTCGTTAAAGAAACGATGGAAGAGCAAATCCCGCCTGAAATGCTTGAGGGGATGAGCGACGAAGAAAAACAGGCACTTGAGAAGATGGACGTCAAAGACATGAGCTATGAAATCCATATCGACAAAAAGACTTACGATATGAAAGCGATGAACATGAAAATGTCGATGACGATGGAAGCAGAAGGCGAAGAAATGAACATCGACATGGACATGAAATCCGTCTACACGAACATCAACGGAATCGAGAACATCGAGATTCCTCAGGACGTCATCGACTCCGCTGTTGATCTCCAGCAATAAAACCAAAGCCCGCGGCCATTCGCTGCGGGTTTTCGCATGCCCGTGAGTCGAACGATTCCCGCGAGTCGAATGAATCTGCCCGCGAGTCGAACGATTCCCATCGTGAGTCGAACGATTCCCATCGTGAATCGAACGATTCCGGCCCTGAGTCGACCGAATTCCGAGGCTCTCCGCTTTCCCTTCCCGCACAATTCCATGACTTTTTCATCAATTCCCATCCTCACTGATAATCATTTTCAATTATCCTTTGACTTAGTGATCGCCCGTGCTATAATAGGCATTGCGAAGGGCATTGATAATCATTTTCAACGAACATTCTCAATCGCCTTTCAAATAGTCATGCATCGGGGATAGCCATGAAGAAACGTTACTTGATCGCCGGACTGCTCGTTCTGTCGTTCCTCTCATTGTTCGTCGGGGCGAGCAGCATCACACCAGCGGATCTCCTGAATCCAGGATCCGAAGAAATGGAAATATTCCTGATCAGCCGGCTTCCGAGGCTCATCGCCATCCTGCTTGCGGGAGCGGGGATGAGCATCACCGGACTGATCATGCAGCAACTGAGCCGCAACAAGTTTGTGTCGCCGACGACAGCCGGTACGCTTGATGCGACCCGGCTGGGGATCCTCGTCTCGATGCTGCTTTTCGCAAACGCGACGACCCTCGAGAAGATGGCCATCTCATTTGCATTCGCACTTGCGGGCACTTTGCTGTTCATGCAGATCCTCGAGCGCATCAAGTTCAAAGATGCGATTTTCATTCCGCTCGTCGGTCTCATGTTCGGGAATATCCTCTCCTCTCTGACGACGTTCTTCGCCTACCGGGCGGACGTCATCCAGAATATCTCCGCCTGGCTGCAGGGGGACTTTTCGATGATCATGAAGGGTCGCTACGAGCTGTTGTACATCAGCATCCCGGTCCTGATCATCGCCTACCTGTACGCCAACCGGTTCACGGTGGCAGGAATGGGGGAGGACTTTTCCAAGAACCTCGGGCTCAATTACCGCTGGGTGGTCAACTTCGGGCTGATCCTCGTCGCGCTCATCACGACGACGGTCGTCCTCACGGTCGGCATGATTCCGTTTCTTGGCCTCATCATCCCGAACATCGTCTCCATTCTCAAAGGAGACCATTTACAAAAGACATTGCCGCACACGGCTTTGCTCGGAGCGATTTTCCTGCTTCTCTGCGACATTCTCGGACGTGTGCTCATCTATCCATACGAAATCTCGATCAGTCTGATGGTCGGGGTCATCGGCAGCGGGATTTTCCTCTATCTGCTGTTCAGGGGGAAAGCTTATGCGTGACTCCGTCAAACTGATCATCCTTTACGCGGCGGCTGCTGTTTTCTGCGGGCTGTATCTGTTCCACGGCCTCAACGGCAGCTTTGACTACGCCCTCCCGAGAAGGGGCATGAAAGTCGCCGCCATGGCCATCACCGGCGTCGCGATCGCCTATGCGACGGTCGTCTTCCAGACGATCACGCAAAACCGGATCCTGACGCCGAGCATCATGGGGCTCGATTCGCTTTATCTGCTCCTGCAGACATTGCTCATCTTTTTCCTTGGCTCGACCCACATGACGGTCGTCAACAAACAGGTGAACTTCCTCCTGTCGGTGGCCGTGATGATCATCTTTGCTTTGTTGCTTTATCAATTCCTGTTTAAAAAAGGCCAGCGTCCGGTCTACTTCCTGCTGCTCGTCGGAATCATCGTCGGCACCTTCTTCGGAAGCATTTCGACTTTCCTGCAGGTGCTGATCGATCCGAACGAATTCCTGCGCGTACAGGACCGGATGTTCGCAAGCTTCAACAACGTCAGTTCCGAGCTCGTCTGGCTGTCTGTCGTGGTCGTCGCCGTCTGCATCGCCATCGGCTGGCGCCAGCTGCGCTATATGGACGTCATCTCGCTGGGCCGGGACATCGCCGTCAACCTCGGCGTGCCGTACGACCGGCTTGTCAAACAGACGCTCGTCCTGTCTTCGGTGCTCATCGCAGTTTCGACGGCGCTTGTCGGTCCGATCACGTTCTTCGGACTGATTGTGGCGAACCTGAGCTATCAGTTCTTCCGGTCGTTCAAGCACTCCGTCTTGATCACCGGCGCCGTCGGCATGAGCCTGATCATGCTGATCGGCGGACAGTGGGTCGTGGAACGCGTCTTCACGTTCTCGACGACGCTGAGTGTCATCATCAACTTTGCCGGTGGCGTATACTTCATCTATCTACTACTTAAGGAGAGTCGATCCGCATGATCCAAGTCCGTGAACTGTCCAAGTTTTATGGGAAAAAAGCCGTCGTAGAAAAAGTCTCGGTCAATATTCAGCGCGGCAAGATCACCTCATTCATCGGGCCGAACGGAGCAGGGAAATCCACGCTCCTCTCGATGGTCAGCCGGCTTTTGGATGCGGATACGGGTGAAGTGCTCGTCGACAAAGATGACGTCCGGAAGATGAAGTCCGATGAGTTTTCAAAGCGTGTCTCCATTCTCAAGCAATCCAACTTCATGAATGTCCGCCTGACCGTGCGCGAACTCGTATCGTTCGGCCGCTTCCCGCATTCAAAGGGTCGCCTGAACAGCGAGGACCTTCGCATCATCGACCAGGCGATCGACTATATGGAACTGGGCGATATCCAGCACAGCTTCCTGGATGAACTGTCGGGCGGCCAGCGCCAGCGCGCATTCATCTCGATGGTTATCGCACAGGACACCGAATATATCCTGCTTGATGAGCCGCTCAACAACCTGGACATGAAGCACTCCGTACAGATCATGAAAATCCTGCGCCGCCTCGTCGACGAACTCGGCAAAACGGTCGTCATCGTCCTGCACGATATCAACTTTGCGTCCGTCTACTCGGACCGGATCGTCGCGCTCAAAAATGGCCGGGTCGTCAAAGACGGACCGACGGAAGACATCATTAATTCGGATTCGCTCAAAGAGATCTATGACATGGACATCCCGATCAAGCAGATGAGCAACTGCCGGATCTGCGTTTACTTCAATTCCTGAACACATCCCTAATGACAAGCGAGGTCTATGACGATGAAGAAAAAACTCTCAATCTTTGCCATTCTGTTGGCGTTCCTCCTCATCCTTGGCGCATGCGGCAATAAAGATGCCGGCAACGCCGATAAATCGGATGACTCAGCTTCCGGCGACAAGAAAGCGGAAGAAACCGAAACGATCACGATCAAGCATGAACTCGGCGAAGCGCCTGTTAAAAAGAACCCTGAAAACGTCGTTGTCTTCGACTTCGGCATCCTCGACACGCTCGATGAACTCGGCGTGAATGTGAAGGGCGTTCCGCAGGCGACCGTTCCTTCTTATCTTGAAAAGTACAAGTCGGACGAGTACACGAACGTCGGCAGCCTGAAAGAGCCGGACTTTGAAGCGATCCATGCCCTCAAGCCGGACGTCATCTTCATCTCGGGCCGCCAGGCGGATCTGTATGATCAGTTCGCCGAAATCGCGCCGACGGTTTACATCCCGCTCGACACAACCGATTACCTCAACTCGTTCAAAGAGAACATGAACACGGTTGCCAAGATCTTCGATAAAGAAGACGAAATGAAGCAAGAGCTTGCGGATATCGACGACCGCGTCGCTGCCATTCAGGAAAAGACTTCCGGAATGGATGAAAAAGGCCTCATCGTGCTCGGAACAGAAGGCAAAGTCAGCGCTTACGGCCCGGCTTCCCGGTTCGGCTTGATCCATGACGTGTTCGGCGTAAAGCCGGCGGATGACAAGATCGAAGCTTCTACACATGGCCAGAACATCACGTTCGAGTACATCCTCGACACGAACCCGGACATCCTGTATGTCATCGACCGCGATGCGGCAATCGGCACGGATTCCAGCGTCAAGGCTTCGCTCGAAAATGACCTCGTCAAAAAGACGAACGCCTACAAAAATGACAAAATTGTCTATCTGAACGGCGAAGTCTGGTACCTTGCAGGCGGGGGCCTTCAGTCCATGAAGGAAATGATTTCCGAAGTGGAAGGCAGCCTCTGATCAACCATTCATAAGTAAAACGACTGGAAAGCCCAATATGGGGCCTTCCGGTCGTTTTACTTTTTGTTGAAAATCTTGTCGAATTACGGCATGCATGCCGGCCCGCCCGATGTTACAATGGAAAAGAATAATCAAATCCGGAGGTGGACACCATGAACAGAAACCGGTGGATGGTCCTCGGTGCTGCCGTGGCCGCCGCCCTTTTCGCAGGGCTCGCCTCCGCTCTCCACACGGACTGGGCAATCGCACTCGACAACCGGATGGCCGATCTGCTGGAAGGCAACCGGCTGCTTGAGTTCTTTACTATTTTCGGGGACGTCCGGTTCATCGCCATTGCTCTGCTTGTCGGAGCGATCATGCTTTATATCAAGCGAGACTGGGTGGGGTTGCTGTTCCTCGGCATTTCCCTCGGCGGCGGAACCATCCTGAATCAGGGCCTGAAGCAAGTGTTCGCCCGGCAGCGCCCCGATATCCCGGATCAGCTCGCAAGTTTCAGTTTTCCGTCGGGCCATTCCCAGATGGGGCTTCTTTATCTGCTGACGCTTGCGCTTCTGTTTGCGGGTGCGGCACAATCCCGCGCTGCCCGTCGGCTCATCTGGGCGGGCATCCTGCTTTTGGCCGTCCTGATCGGCTCCTCACGGATTGCCCTCGGGCGTCACTTTGCGACGGACGTGCTCGGCGGATGGCTGCTCGGCACGGCATGGTTCCTGCTGATCGCCGTCCTCTTCATTAAATATGGCGGTCGGTCACTGAGGCGGAAGGCATAGGCCTTCTGCTTACTTCGAATAGTTAATATACACGTTTAAGTGGTATAGATAGTCAAAGGACTGAAAGAGTGACTGCCTCATGACTTATAAAATCAGCGAAGAACTTGCCCGGCTCGGGATCGAGCGAATGGGAGACGCGCCCGTGGAAGGATTCGTCTACGGTCAGGGGCCCGATGAGCCGGAGCTCATGCTCATCGGCGAGGCACCGGGGGAGAACGAGCTCGTGGACGGGATCCCGTTCATCGGACGTGCGGGTCGGGAGTTGATGGCTTCTCTTGCATCGATCGGACTGACACGCGAGGATGTATACATCACAAGTGCTGTACGCAGCCGCCCGTACCGCTGGGGAACGAAGCGGGAGCGGAACGGAACGCTGACCGAACGGAAATACAACCGCACGCCGAATGCCAAGGAAATATTGGCGCATGCGCCGCTGCTCGACGATGAGATGGCGAATGTCAGGCCTAAACTGATCGTGACGCTCGGAAATATCGGACTCCAGCGGCTGCTCGGAAAAGAATACAAAGTCGGCGATGTGCACGGGCAGCTGATTCAAGCGCCGGTCCGGTTCCTGGCTGATGAAAAAGACCGGACCTACAGTCTGACGGATGATTCCCGGACGGTCATTCCGACATTTCATCCGGCTTCCGTCTTTTACAATCCGAAGCTCCGGGAACAGGTGAAGAACGACTGGCTGGCAATCGGTGACGCACTGGCGCAGTTCGGCGGCCATCGAAATTAAACGGATGCTGGAATCCGAAAAGGAGGCGGGCGCATATGATGGATCGACCCGATAGAAACAGAGGAAAGGCGTCCCGCCCCGAGTCCGTGAAAGGGATCCGCCCTTTCAGCGCTTCGGATGCGTTTTATCTGCTGGAGAATATGTCCGACGGGTTTTACATGGTGGACCGGGAAGGGACGTTCATCTATCTGAATGACATGGCTTACCGGATTCTCGAGCGGGAAGGGGGAAATTTGGTCGGCTGTAATGTGTGGGAAGAGTTTCCGGAGGCGGAGTCTCAGCTGCGGCGTATCTATGAAAAAGCGATCAGAGAAGAGACGCGCTTCCTGACGGAGATTTACTTCGAGCCGCTGAAAACCTGGTTCGAGGTGGTTGGCCAGCCCGTCGACGGGGACCGGCTGGCCGTTTACTTCAGCGACATCAGCCGGTTTAAAACCGCGGAAAGCCAGCTTGAATTCCTGGCTTACCGGGATGACCTGACCGGGTTGCCGAACAGGAGGGCGTCCCTTGAGATGGCCGGTGATTTCATCAGGGAGGACCGGGAATTCTCGATTGTCCTTCTCGACATCGACGGCTTCCGCCAGCTCAACGACTTGTACGGCCACGACACGGGGGACCGGTATATCGAGGTGATCGCGGAGCGGCTGGAGAAGCTGGTCCGCCCGGACGATGTGCTCACCCGGACGGCAGGCGATGAATTCCTCATATTGGCGGACTGCACAGACTTGGACAGGCTGGACGGCTGGGTGAAGGAGATTCTCAAAAACATCAGCACCCCGGTCAAGCTGACGCCGACGTTCAACTTCAGCGCGACGGCGAGCATCGGCATCAGCCGGCATCCCGAGGACGGAGGGTGCATCGGCGAACTGCTCAGCATGGCTGATACGGCGATGTATGAGTCCAAACTGAAGAGAGGGAACTGCTTCTCGATTTACCACGGCAAGATGAGGGCCAAGCTGGAGCGGAGGCGCATCATCGAGGATGATCTGTTTTCCGGCCAGTTTTGCGAGAAGGGGTTTCATTACGTCGTCCAGCCGCAGATCGACGGAACGGACGGAAGCCTGATCGGCATTGAAGTGCTCTCGCGTTGGGAACACCCGGAGCTGGGGCCGATCTCCCCGTTCGAGTTCATCCAGATTGCGGAAGACAGCGGGGCCATCGAACAGCTGACCCGCCGGCTGCTGGACATGATGCTCGACGAAGCGGGCAAATGGATCGGGCGGTACCGGGACATTCCGAAGATCGCCGTCAATGTCACCCCCAATCTGCTCGAGAACAAAATGTTCTACTCCAATCTGATCCGCAAGCTGCGCAAGAACGGCGTTTCGCCGGAGCGGTTCGAAATTGAAATCACCGAGGAAAGCGAACTGCTTTCTTCGGAACAAATTTTGTCCAACCTCAGGAAGTGCCAAAAAGCGGGCATGACGATCTCGATCGACGATTTCGGAACCGGGTTTTCCGGCTTGTCTTACTTGACGAACTTCCCGGTCGACAAGATCAAGATCGACCGCTTCTTCATCAGCCTGATCGGCAAGTCCCAACAGTCGGAGGCGATCCTCCGGTCCATCATCACGCTTGCGGACGGGCTCGGGCTAGAAGTCATTGCCGAAGGCGTGGAGACGGCGGAGGAGCTGCACTTTCTGGTCGCGGCGGGCTGCCCCCATGTGCAGGGGTATTATTTCGACAAGCCACTTCAGCCGAAGGAATTTGAAGAGAAATATCTGGCCGGCCGCCATGCGCCGGCCGAGTGAACCGGTCTATGGCCCCATCGTGGGTCAGGGGCCGTATTTTTTTGTGAAGTTCGCGCTTTCGGTGATAAAGATAACGCTTTGCCGAATAAAGATAACGTTTCTGTTGATAAAGATAACGCTTCCCGCGATAAAGATAACGTTTCCTAAAAATTTTGTGTTTGACATGATTTTTTATTGGAATGGAGTTGCACAAAGGAAACTTTTTGAATAAAATGGCGGTATCCAATGATGAAAGTGGTTGAATGAATGGACGGAAACGTATGGTTTGCGCTCGGACTCACAGTGTTGGCGGGACTCGCCACGGGCATCGGCAGCCTTCTTGCTTTCTTCACTTCCAGGACCAATACGAAGTTCCTGTCTGTCGCGCTCGGGTTTTCGGCGGGAGTGATGATCTTCGTCTCGCTCGTGGAAATCTTCGTCAAGGCGAAAGTGGAACTGGTGGCGGAACTGGGGATGCGGCCGGGGTACTGGGCGACGCTCGCCGGTTTCTTCGGCGGCATGCTGCTGATTGCCTTGATCGACCATTTCATCCCCTCGGCGGGCAATCCCCATGAAGTGAGGGGAGTGGAGGACGTCGAGGACGGACCGACGAACGACGAATACGCGAAACTGAGAAAAATGGGGTTGTTCACGGCGCTGGCGATTGCCATCCATAACTTCCCGGAGGGGATTGCCACATTCACCTCCGCCCTGCAGGACCCGACACTCGGCGTCGCCATTGCGATTGCGGTCGCCATCCACAACATTCCAGAGGGCATTGCGGTCGCAGTTCCGATCTATTATGCGACAGGAAACCGGATGCAGGCATTCAAGCTCAGTTTCCTGTCCGGTCTCGCGGAGCCTGCAGGTGCGATCCTCGCTTTTCTGATCTTGATGCCGTTTTTGAACGGCGTCATGTTCGGCGTCATCTTTGCGGCGGTGGCGGGCATCATGGTGTTCATCTCGCTTGATGAACTGCTTCCGGCGGCGCAGAAATTCGACGAAGCCCACTTGTCGATCTACGGCCTGATCGCCGGCATGGCGGTCATGGGCATCAGCTTGGTTTTAGTGTCATGACACCTGTTGTCAACCGGCCGGTAAAGTTGTATAGTTAGGAAGGTCAATAGACTATACAAATGTAAAGACAGGTGAATCAGATGGCAACAGCAGCAACCGGGCGGGCGGCAAAACCCGCCATCACCAGAAATAAACTTCTCGGAACGGCAGGACTTGCCTGGATGTTCGATGCGATGGATGTCGGCATCCTGTCGTTTGTCATCGCGGCGCTTGCTGCCGATTGGGCGCTGACGCCCGGCCAGATGGGCTGGATCGGCAGCGTGAATTCCATCGGCATGGCGGTCGGCGCATTTGCATTCGGCCTGCTGGCGGACAGGATCGGCCGGAAAAATGTGTTCATCATGACGCTTGTCCTGTTTTCCGTCGCGAGCGGCCTGTCCGCCGCCACAACAGGGTTGGCCGCGTTCCTTGTGCTCCGGTTTGTGGTCGGCGCGGGGCTCGGCGGGGAGCTGCCGGTCGCGTCGACGCTTGTGTCGGAAAGTGTCGGGGCGAAAGAACGCGGCCGGATTGTCGTCCTGCTGGAAAGCTTTTGGGCCGGCGGCTGGCTCATCGCGGCGCTCATCTCTTACTTCGTCATTCCTGAATACGGCTGGCGCATCGCACTCGTGCTCACTGCACTGCCGGCTTTCTATGCAATTTACCTGCGCCTCCATCTGCCCGACTCGCCGGAGTTCACGGCGAAAAAAGAGAAGACCGGAACGGTTGCGCAAAATGTGGCAGCGCTCTGGTCGACCAAGTACAGAAAGCCGACGCTCATGCTCTGGATCGTCTGGTTCACGGTCGTCTTTTCGTACTACGGCATGTTCCTCTGGCTCCCGAGCGTCATGGTCATGAAAGGCTTCGACCTGATCCACAGCTTCGGCTACGTCCTGCTCATGACCATTGCACAGCTGCCGGGCTATTTCACGGCCGCCTGGCTGATTGAAAAGGCCGGGCGCAAGTTCGTCCTGAGTGCTTTCATGATCGGCACGGCTGTGAGCGCGCTCGTGTTCGGAAGCGCTGACGTGACGTGGATTTTGTTGACTGCGGGTGCCTTCCTGAGCTTCTTCAACCTCGGGGCATGGGGAGCCCTCTACGCCTACTCGCCGGAACAGTATCCGACGGTCATCCGCGGAACCGGCACCGGAACCGCGGCCGCCGTCGGCCGGATCGGCGGCATCTTCGGCCCCCTCCTCGTCGGGTCACTCGTCGGCGCCGGTGTCGGTCTCGGCCCGATCTTTGCCATCTTCTGCGGGGCGATTTTGATCGGCGTGGCGGCGGTGGTTTTCCTTGGTATGGAAACGAAGCAGCTGGAACTGGAATAAGAATGAAAGAACCCCTTTCCCGCGCGGCCGGCCGGCGGAAAGGGGGTTCTTTCGTGAGTGAGACGCAATCCGGTCCGAGTAAGACGCAACCCGGCCCGAGTGAGACGCAATCCGGTCCGAGTGAGACGCTTTTGCCGACTCGAAAGGTGTCACAGCTCCTCGATTTTCCGGAGCATATCTGAAAAGACCTCGTCCGGGGAGCGGGGATGGCCGTCCGCGTCCTCCAGGTAGAAATACCAGGCGTCTTCCCGTTTTTCAGCCCCTCCCGTGTTCATGTAAACCGTCGAGTGTGAACCATTGCCGAGGTCGAAACCGGTTTGGTAGGTGACGCCTTCGGTGATGAACGGCAGGTGGCCTTTTTCGGAACCCACGAATGCAACCGGGATGGACAAGCCGTGGAAAAACGGTGTGTATGAGTCTGTGGAAAGCTTTTCGAATGTGCCGGGCATGACAAACAAGGCGTCGAAGTCGGCGGATAAATCTTCGGCGGCTGATTGGATGCCTTCAACAGGCACTTCCTTATATGAAATTTTGCTGCTCTCATACGCCGGTTTCTCGCCGACATAGGCGATCGTCAACAGCTTGCCATCGTACGTTTCGCTTTCCGGCTTCGGTGAGCAGGCAACGGCACAAATCGCCAGAAACAAGATGAGGATGAAGTTCCTTTTCATCCAATTCACCCCTTTCAGCTGGTGCTGGTTCAGTTATATTATAATCCCTTTTTTGGGATAGTGAAGAGTGTTTCGAAAAGTTGAATGGAACCAAATTACGCTCCGATCCGTAAATAAGAGAAAGGGAAGGTGGGTTTCGATGGAAATCCGGGATTTTTACGTGACGGTCGGACCGGCGGAGGCGGCGGATCTGGTGAGGGAGGCCATTTCTTCTTCCGTCAGCGGCCGGTTGGTGGATCAGTATGTCAGGACGCACGGCGCACAGGACATGGTTGTGCTAATCATGGAGAAGTATTTCATGCGCACGAACAACCGTGCGACGCTTACGCTCGTTGCCGACAACTTCGACGGAAAGACAAAAGTCCGCCTCACCGGCTCCGGCGGCGGGGAAGGCGCTTTTCTCCGCTTTGACTGGGGAGCCGGCGCCAACTTTTCCGAAACAGGCGAGCGGGCGCTCCTTCCTTATAAAATTGAATTGGATGGATAAGAGGGGTATGAAAAGGGGGGACAGAATGGAAACGGTTTATCTTGCCGGCGGTTGTTTATGGGGCGTGCAGGCGTTCATCAAAACATTGCCCGGGGTCGTCCATACGGAAGCAGGCCGGGCGAATGGCACCAGCCGGACGCTGGAAGGCGACTATGATGGATACGCGGAATGTGTGAAAACCGAATTTGACCCGGCAGCCGTGACGGTGACCGAACTGATGGGATATTTATTTGAAGTCATTGATCCCTACAGCTTGAACAAGCAGGGGGAGGATGTCGGCGAGAAGTACCGGACGGGGTTCTATAGTGAGGATCCGGCCCATCTCAAAGAAGCGGAGGCGTTCATCCGCGGCAGAGCGGATTGTGAACGGATCGCCGTGGAAGTCCTGCCGCTCACGAACTATGTGAGAAGCGCCGAAGAGCACCAGGACCGGCTGGACAGGCATCCCGATGATTATTGTCATATCCCCGGGGAACTGCTGGGCAAATACAAGTGACGTGATAAAAGAAAACAGCACCCGCGAAGGGTGCTGTTTCAGACTGTAGACAAAGTGAGCCTAATGCTCCTTTGGCTACAGTTTTTCTTTTTCCTGAACATCCTTCGGATTTCCGCTGCGGGCCCTCGCTTACCGCGGGCGTTGCCTTAGCCTCCTCGAGCTGCACTCTGCGGGGTCTTCGGCTAACGCTTTTCCCGCAGGTGTCTCGGGCCCTCCGCTTCAATCCACCTTAA